>JBAWDI010000947.1:0-4369 GCA_049590695.1 Bryobacteraceae bacterium | reverse complement strand
CAGTGGATCTCCCAGCGGCAGCCCGCCGGGGCCAAGGCGGCAATACAGACCGAGATCGAGCTTTCTTCTGGTCCCGGCCACCCTCAGTATTCCCTGGAGTTCAGCGAACGCGATTTGGGCTTCCGTATAGTCAGTGAGTCACTCCGCTCTGTCCGCGACCGTGCGGGTTCGGTGTTTTTCGAGCGAAGTGCAGGCCGCATGAGCATCCATAGGGCTCCAGGCACGCCGCCCAGCGAGACGGAGATATCGGAATCCAAGTCGCTGCTGGCGGTCTATCGGGACCCGACGGACCCAGGTCCGACGACCCGACTGGGTGATGCGTTCGGCGCGATCCGGATCTTCCGTGGGTTCAACACAAGTCCCACATCTCAAGCGCGGAGGGGTGCCTCGGTCGGCTCACAAAAGGACTTCCTCTTGGACGGTGGGGACAATCTGGCGCTGGTCTTGCAGAATTTGCACTTTCGCGGAACACTAGACCGGCTGATGGAGTACCTGCGAAGATTCTGGGACGGTGCGGAAGATATTCGGGTCAATCTGGAAGGAGGAGTGGCACAGACGTATGTGAAGGAGCGTGGCATCCCGGATCCGATTTCGGCCTTGCGGCTCTCCGACGGCACGCTGAAGTTCCTTTGCCTTCTGGCCGTTCTGCTGCATCCCGAGCCGCCGCCGTTGATCTCGATCGAAGAGCCGGAACTGGGGCTGCACCCAGATGCCGTCACGGTGGTTGCCGATGCGTTGCGCGAGGCGTCCGAAAAGTGCCAGGTGATTGTGACCACTCACTCCGAGGCGCTGGTGGGCGCTTTTTCCGATGAACCCGAGGCGGTGGTGATCTGCGAGCGTGGGCCGGATGGGGGCACAGAGTTCAGGCGTCTGCGGTCCAGCGATTTGGACGAATGGTTAGAGCGCTATCGCCTCGGCGAGCTGTGGCGAAAAGGCGAAATCGGCGGGAATCGATGGTAGCCGAAACTCGGATCTACTTCGAGGGAGATCCGGCCCTCAGAGAGGGCTTTCGAGTTTTCTTCAGCGGACTCGCCACGGCGCTTGGGCGCCAGCCTCGGTTAATTGCTGGCGAGGCGACGGCGATCGCCGATTTTCTCACGGGGTTGAGAAAACACCCCGCTGCGCTCAACATCCTGTTAATCGATAGCGAAAGGCCAGATGACGGCAAGCTGTTCGAGTCCATCTGCCAGCCACGGGGAATTGACGTTCGGTCGAAGGACACGGTCTTCTGGATGGTGCAGTGCATGGAGGCCTGGTTTCTGGCCGATGCTGAAGCGCTGAGGAGATACTACGGCAAGAACTTTCGCGAGAATGCTGTCAGGTTGAATCCGAAGGTAGAAGAGATCCCCAAGAGCGATGTGTTCGAAGCTCTGAAAACCGCGACCAAGGGAACCAGCAAAGGCCCGTATCACAAGACGAAACATGCGCCTTTCCTGCTCAGGCTGATCAATCCGGCGCTGGTCAAACAGTCGTCAGGACATTGTCGGCGCCTGTTTGAGTCCGTTCCCAAACTCGCACAACCAGCGCTTTAGCGGTCGCCCCAGTCGTATCCGAGCCAGACCGTCTCGCTCGTCACCACGTTGCTTCCAAACTGCGTCAGGTTGCGAACGTAGTGGACATCGAACTGCGGGCGAATGAAGACGTGGTCGGTGACATAGATCTGCACGCCCACGCCGCCATGCACCTGAAAGTGGTTGGCGCTTCCGAAATACTGCGATGAATTCTGGCTGCCGAGCACCGAGCTGGAGGAGGCGCTCTCATAGAACTTGAGATTCGCGTCGCCGATGCCGCCTTCCAGCTTGAGGGCGACTTTCTTGGCGTTGACCGGCTCGTAAATCCCGTTAAAATCGAACAGCGTCATGCGGGACGTCACGGCTAGGGCGTTCACCCCGGCGGACGCAGCCGACGCGTTCAGGTTCACGAAAGTCTCTTTGGCGGGCTGGAACGCGACCTCGGCGCCAACGCCGAATTTCTTCCAGAGCATCAGGTCGCCGCCAAAGCCGATGGTGGCGCCGCTGAGCGCGGGGGTCGACACGCAAGGCCCATAAAGATCGCCAGTCGTGCAGGGATTCAACTCTTGATCGACCTGGCCGGAAGCGGCTTTATCCTGAACCGCGCCGACTCCCACGTTCAAGTCGAACGCGCTTTGGGCGGCGGCAAATGGAATGCAACTGAACAGCACGAACAGCAGGGGAAGGTAGCGGGAAATGCGTCTCACGTTAGAAGTCTCCTCTACTTTTGCGGAATGCGGTCACTCCTATTTCAACACATACGACGCGGCGGGCGCGCGCCAAGTTTCAGGAGTATTTCACTCAACGTTTCTGGCATTGGGGGCAGAAATGCGACGAGCGTTGCGCCACCAGCAGGCGGCGGATGGGCGTCCCGCAGACCAGGCAGGGCTGGCCGGTGCGCTGGTAAACGCGGTGGCTGAACTGGAAAAAGCCCTTGCGGCCGTGGGCATCCACGTAATCGGAGATGGAAGAGCCGCCGGCCGCGATGGCTTCCGTCAGCACCGCAATAATGGCCTCATGGAGCCGCCGCGCGCGGTCTCTCGGCAGGCGTGCGGGAACGGCCAGCGGATGAATGCCGGCGCGGAAGAGGGCTTCGTCGGCGTAGATGTTGCCCAATCCGCGGAGGAAGCTCTGGTTCAATAGCAGAGCCTTGACGCGTGTCTTGCGGCGCTTGAGAGCGGCGGCGAAATCCTCGAAGGAGACCTCCAGCGGCTCGGGTCCGAGTTTGGCGACCCGCTCGGGGAATGCCTCGCTGAATTGGATGCAGCCGAACTGGCGGCTGTCGTCGTAGAACAGGACGCCGCAGTCGAGTGTCAAGATGGCGTGGGTGTGCTTGCCCGCCGGGCCGCCGAGCAGGAGGCGGCCGGTCATGCCGAGATGAACGGCCAGGTATCCGCCGCCCTCGAGCGACACCAGGATGAACTTTCCATAGCGCCGGACGCCCGCGATTTTGCGGCCCCGGATGCGCGCCGCGAGGGCATGCGGATCGGCGCCGCGCAACACGCGCCGGCAACGGAATTCGGCGCAGACGATACGGCGACCCACCAGCGGCGCGAGGGAGCGCACGACGGTTTCGACTTCGGGAAGCTCGGGCACCGGCGAACCGGTTACTTCTCGTCCCTTACTTGTTGGCTGAGGTACCGCTCGTACCCGATCTCCTTGATCTGATAGAGCTGCGCTTCGAGCCAGTCGGCATGGGCCTCTTCGACCTTCAGGAGGCGCTCGAACAGCTCGCGGGAAGCGTTGTCGCCCTCTTCCCCGGACACCCGGACGGCGCGATTGTACATGGCCACGGCGCCGATCTCTAGTTTCAGATCGCTCTCCAACTGGGCCTGCACGTTTTGTCCGACCGTAAGCTGCATCGGTCCCGTCATGCTGGGGGTGGCGTCCAGGAAGAGAAGACGCTCGATCAACGCCTCGGCGTGCTTCATTTCGTCGATGGACCGCTTCTTGAAATACTCGCCGAGCCGGTCATAGCGCCAGTTGTCGCACATCTCGGCATGAAGAAAGTACTGGTTGATGGCGGTCAGCTCCTCGTGGAGCGCCTCATTCAACAGAACGATAACTTTCGGGTTGCCTTGCATATAAGGATTCTAACAGGCCGGGAACCCAGCGTCCACCTGGTAGCGCCGGCGATCTTGTGTGTGCCCCAAAGGGGCTGGTTACCCGATCTGCTGGAGGGTGTCGAAGTGAAACGTGTCAACCAGGTGTGGAGCACGGACATCACGTACATTCCGATGGCGCACGGGTTCGTGTACCTGGTGGCGGTGATGGACTGGTTCAGCCGGTTCGTGCTGAGCTGGGTGTTGTCGGTGACGATGGAACTGCCCTTCTGTATCGAGGCGCTGGATCAGGCGTTCCACTGGGGACGGCCCGAGATCTTCAACAGCGATCAAGGGTCGCAGTTCACCAGTGAGAAGTTCACCGGCGTGCTAGAAGGACGAGATATCGCCGTCAGCATGGATGGGCGCAGGCGATGTCTGGACAACACTTTCATCGAACGCTTGTGGCGTTCGCTGAAGTACGAAGAGGTGTACTTGCGGAACTACGATCTGGTGCCGGAGGCGCGGGCGGGCATCGGCCGCCGCGGATCTCAAATCAGACCCGCCGATCCATAACTTATTGCGACCGAAGATTGGGCTGTCGTTAACAAGTCAAGTTGTCCGGTTTTAATAATTCGTGATCTGTCCGCTTTGTGAAACAAAGCGATGCGGCCTTTAGGCCGCCGCCTTGTGGGTTTTAGGTTTGGCCTTTGCTTTGGTTTTGGTCAAAACAGAAGCCGTAGTCGGCGCGGTGGAAAAGTGGGAATTTCGCGTCTTCGGCGAGATTTCCAAGGGAGTGTGGGAGCCGGTGGAAAC
>JBAWDI010000946.1:0-5808 GCA_049590695.1 Bryobacteraceae bacterium | reverse complement strand
GTGGATCCCAACGACGGCAACATTCTCTATCTGGGCACGCGGCTAGCCGGCCTGTGGAAGAGCACGGACCGCGCCGTCACCTGGAGCAAGGTCGAGAGTTTTCCGGATGTGACGGAAGCGCCGCCACCGCAAACTCCAGCCCAACCGCAACCCGGCCGCGGATTCGGCAACCGGCCCAGCCGGGGAGCCGGCATCGTGTTCACGATCTTCGATCCACGCAGCGGGTCGAAAGGCAAGCCCAGTTCCATCATCTATGCCGGAGTGTCGCTGATGGGGCGGGCGAACCTGTTTCGCAGCACGGATGCCGGCAAGACCTGGCTGCCCGTTCCCGGCCAGCCAACTCAGTACCGGCGCACCCACGCCGTGCTGGCGTCCGACGGAACCATGTACCTTTCTTATGGCGACGATCCCGGACCCGGCGCCATGACCGATGGCGGAGTCTGGAAGTGGAATACCGCCACCGGCGAGTGGACCCAGATCTCACCGGAGAAGCCCGACCCCGGCGCCGGGAAGCGATTTGGCTATGCGGCGGTGGCGGTGGACGCGCACCATCCGCGGGTGGTCATCGCCAGCTCGTTCAAGCGGCCGAACGGCGCCGGCGGGGAAGACGACATGTTCCGCAGCATCGACGGCGGCAACACCTGGAAGCCGGTCTTCGGGGGCGGCGGCACGTTCGATTACACCCTCGCGCCCTACGTGGCCCGCACTCCGATTCATTGGCTGTTCGATATCGAGATCGACCCGGCGAATTCCGATCACGCCATGTTCACCACCGGATACGGCGGGTGGGAGACCTTCAACCTGACCGCCATGGACTCCGGGAAGCCGACCAGGTGGAGCGTCATGGCCACGGGAATCGAAGAGACGGTGGCGCTCGAGCTGGTCAGCCCCACCAAGGGCGCGCACTTGATCGGCGCCATCGGAGACTATGGCGGGTTCGTGCATTGGGACCTGGACAAGCCCAACCCGTAAGGCAGTTACGAGCCGCCCCTGTTCAGCAACACCAACGGCGTCGCGTATGCCGAGAACACCCCGGAGGTGATCGTGCGCGTGGGCAGATCTTCGGCGCACCATCCCGGCGCCAACATCGGATATTCGTTGGATGGCGGCAAGACGTGGCAGCCTCCGGCATCCGCGCCGCAGGCCAATGCCAGTCTGGGTCACATCGCGGTCTCCTCCGATGGCAACACGTGGGTCTGGACGCCGCAGCGGAGCGGTGTGTTCTTCACGCGCGACCGCGGCGCCACCTGGATTCAAGCCCGCGGCATTCCCGATAACACGCGCGTGATTGCCGACCGCGTCAATCCGCGGAAGTTCTATGGGCTGGCCCTGTTCGACGGTAAGCTTTTCGTCAGCATTGACGGAGCCGCGACCTTTGCCGAGCAGGCCCTGGTGCTGCCCGACGGGCTGCCGAAACCCGGTGGCAACCGCGGCGACAATCGCGGCGGGCAGGACCGCATCTATGCCACGCCCGGAAGGGAGGGCGACCTCTGGCTGGCTGCGTTCAACGGCTTGTACCATTCCACCGACACCGGCCGGACCTTTGTTCGAATGGGTGGCGCCCAGGAGCTTCACGCATTCGGTTTCGGCAAAGCCGCGCCAGGCGCCGAATACCCGGCACTATACATGATTGGCGTGGTCGACGGGTTGCGCGGGATTTTCCGCTCGGACGACACCGGCCGGGCCTGGGTGCGCATCAATGACGACCAGCACCAGTGGGGATTGCTGCTGCACATCACCGGCGATCCCAAACAATACGGCAGGGTCTATGTGGGGACCCATGGCCGCGGAACGCTTTACGGCGACCCGGCCGGACGCGCGCGGCAGTGATATACTCCACATGTGAACAGGGGAGAGACGCCCGGGGTGAATTTCAAGGCGGAGCGCGCGGAACTGGAAGCGGTGTTGGCTTCCGACATCTTTTCACGTTCTCCGACTGTGGCGCAGATGCTGAAGTACATTTGCGAGCAACACCTTGGCGGGCAAGGGCAAGACGTCAAGGAGTACAACATCGCGGTGGAAGCCTTTGGGCGGCCGCCGGATTTCGATCAGAGCCGGGATTCCATTGTCCGCGTGGAAGCCCACCGTCTTCGCAAGCGGCTCCAGGAGTACTACAGCGGAGCAGGCGCCGGCCACCAAATCCAGATCATCGTCCCTTCGGGTAGCTACATACCGCAGTTCGTGCGGCGCTCAGATGCCGGCCAGCCGCCAGCGGCGGCGGAGGGGTCTGCCATTCCGGAAATTCCCGCGAATCTGGTAGGGACGGAATCGGCCCCGCCGGCCGTGGAATTGCCGCCCTCCGAGACGCCTGGCTCGCGGCCGTGGATGCCGTACGCGCTTGCAGTCCTGGTGCTGGCGGTAGCGATCCCGTCGTTCTTGTGGGTCCGCTCCGCCCGCCAGAAATCCGCCCCTGTCCCGCAGGCGGCACAGGCGTCCGCGGCGGCGCTAGCACCCCAGGAGGAAGTCCGCATTCTCGCGGGGTTCCCCGCTGGACAACTGGTTGACCATTACGGAAACACCTGGTCCGGGGACCGATACTACGACGGCGGAGAGGAACGAAAGGTTCCACGGCGGCACATTGCCAATACTCTCGATCCCGACGTCTTTTCTCACTGGCGGCAAGGCAGCTTTTCGTACCACATTCCGCTAAAAAAAGGGGTCTATGAGTTGCGGCTCTATTTCGCCGAAATGGTGTACGGCGAAGACAATGTGGCGGGCGGCGGCGAAGCCACCCGGCTGTTCAAAATTCTGGCCAACAACCAGCAACTGGGTCGGAACTTGGACGTGATCAGCGATGCGCAGGGAAGCAACACCGCCGATATCAAGGTCTTCCGGGACATCCAGCCGGGGGACGACGGCATGTTGCATTTACAGTTCGTTTCCTCGGTGAACAATGTTCCGTTCGTGAATGGAATCGAGATCGTCCCCTCGCGGCCGGGCGCCATCCGGCCGATCCGGATTCTGGCGCGCGACTCGGCGTTCACCGACGAGAAGAACCGGCTGTGGAGCGCGGACCGGTATTTCCACGGCGGAATGCTGGTCCAGCGCCACGATCCAGTGGCCGGCGCGGACGACGAAGGTCTCTACCAAAACGAGCGTTTCGGCAATTTTTCCTACATCATTCCCGTAGCCCTGGGGGGACGCTATGACGTGACTTTGAAGTTCTGCGAGGACTGGATGGGTCCAGACCGCACGGGCGGCGGTGGCGTTGGTAGCCGCGTGTTTGACGTCTCCTTCAATGGACGCTTGCTACTGGCCAACTTCGACGTGTTTAAGCAGGTCGGGAGCCTCCATGCCTTGGACAAGACCTTCAAGGGCCTGGAGCCGAACGGGCAGGGTAAATTGACTTTCGCTTTCACTCCGATCCACGGTTACGCCATGGTTAACGCCATCGAAGTACTGGACGAGGCTTGGAAGTAACTCGACCCCGCTTGCCTCGTAACCGTTACAAATGGCAGGTAAGGCGGTTTTCCCTCAATGATCGACTATTTGAGAAGGATAATGAGGCATGGAAATCGGCTTTTCTCGGACGCCGGGCTCGCGCGCGCCGTCCGGCCAAGCTAGGAACTAATTTTATGACGCAATCTGATTCAGTTAAACTGACGTTCCCGATCGTCTGCGCGTTGGCCTTGGCTTCCGTCGCCGAAGCCGGCAATTACCACAATTTCCGCGTGGCTGCCTACGCCCGCGCTTACGAAGTGGTGCAGATGAAGGACCCGGCGTGGCTGGAATCGCGATGGGCCGCCATCACCAGCGGGCTGAAGGTGGACAAGATCTACCTCGAAACCCATCGCGACGGAGTCATACCCGACCAGGCAACGCTCGACGCAGCCAAGCGTTTCTTCAAGAGCAAGGGCGTCGAGACGGCCGGCGGCATCGCCACGGTGGTCAACGAGCGAAACCGCTTCGAGACCTTCGTTTACACCAATCCCGAACACCGCAAGAAGCTCCGGGAGATTGTCGAATATACCGCGCGCAACTTCGATGAAATCATCGTCGACGATTTCTTCTTCACCAGCAGCAAGACCGACTCCGACATCGCGGCCAAGGGAAACAAAAGCTGGACTCGGTTCCGGCTGGACCTGATGGCGGACGTATCTCGAGACCTGGTCGGCGCGGGCAAGAAAGTCAACCCGCGGCTGAAGATGGTTATCAAATATCCCAACTGGTACGAGCACTATCAGTACACGGGCTACAACTTGGAAGACGAGCCGCGCATTTTCGACGGCGTTTATACCGGCACCGAAACGCGCAACCCGACAAGCCCCGGCCAACACCTGCAGCAGTACCTGGGCTACGGGCTGGTCCGCTACCTGGAGAACATCAAGCCGGGGCACAATGGCGGCGGCTGGGTGGATACCGGCGGCTGGCGCGACAAGGAGCGGTACGGCGAACAACTCTGGCTCACGCTCTTCGCCAAGGCGCCGGAACTCACGCTCTTCGATTTCCGCCAGTTGCTGTCGCCCATGCGGGGCGGCGGGGGCTCCGGCGGGCAAACCATTCCGGCCTACGCCGGCAGCGTCTTCGAGCAGGTGGACGGATTCATCGGCAAGCTGGGCAAACCGGTCGGGGTCAAAAGCTACAAGCCCTTCCATTCCTCCGGCGAGGATTTTCTGCACGACTACATCGGCATGCTCGGCATTCCGATGGAGATGGTCCCCGCGTTCCCCACCGATGCGCCCACGGTGTTCCTCACGGAATCGGCCAAATTCGACCCGGAGATTGTCGGCAAGATGAAGCAGCACCTGGCCGGCGGCAAGAAAGTAGTGATCACGTCGGGCCTGTTGAAGGCGCTCCAGGGCAAGGGCATTGAGGACATCGCGGAGCTGGAATGCAGCGGCCAGAAGGCATCGGTGCACGAGTTTCCGGGGCGCGGAGGCGGCGTCAAGATCGACACCGACATCCTCATCCCCGAGATCCGCTACCCCACCAACGACGCCTGGGAGATTATCACCACCGCGACCAAGAGCATCGGCTATCCACTCCTGCTGCAAGCCAGTTACGCGAAGGGGACGCTCTACGTTCTCACCATTCCGGACAACTTCGGCGACCTGTACAACCTTCCGCCGCAGGTGCTGAACCAGATCCGAACCGCGATCGGCGGCGACCTTCCGGTCCGCCTGATGGGGCCCAGCCGGACTGGCCTCTTCCTCTACGACAACCACACGTTCATCGTGGAGAACTTCGCGGCGCCCGGCGGCGACGCGGTCACCATCAGCGCCGTTACCGGCAACCGCTACAAGCAACTGGTCGACGTGGTCTCGGGCGACCGCATCTCAGGCCATGCCAGCGGCAACGAGATGGTTTTCGACCTCACGCTTCCGCCAGCCACTTACCGCGTTTTTTCGGCGGAATAGGTGGCCAGCGAGACCCGCAGCGCCAGCGGTTCCGCGGTGAAGTTGAGGCCCCAGTCGGTTTGGTCGCCGTTCCAAATGCGAATCGGCTTGAAGACGCCGTTCGAGTAAGCGCCCTCTTCCACTTTCAGAAACTGCCGGTGCTTGTCCCCGGACGCGTCGGTGGGGCGGAACTCCACGCGGCAGTAGAAGCCGGCCACCAGAAAGCGGTTGTCGCCGAGTTGGGCCACCAGGGCGCGGCCGATCGGCTCGGGGTTCCCGCTGCCGATTCTGTTGCGCTGGGTTCCGTAGGATACGCTGGCGGTCCACGGGCCGAAGGAAAGCAGTTGCTCCGGCTTGCCTTTTTCTTCCGCCACGGCTTGCAGCTTGCCCTCGAAGTTGAGGCGCGCGATTTCCCGATCCATAGGCCCGATCAACTCGTAATTCCGGGCCCATGGCTCCAGGAATTCTTCGG
>JBAWDI010000945.1:0-3663 GCA_049590695.1 Bryobacteraceae bacterium | reverse complement strand
GTTCGGCCCAGGCGAAGGAGATGGAGCCGTGATCTCCTGGGACGTGTTCCAGCGCGAGTTCGGCGGAGACGCGCGCGCCGTGGGCAGCGCCGTCACAGTAGACGGAAAGGCCTCCACCATCACCGGGGTTTTGCCCAGAAACTTCCGCTTTCAGTTCCCGCGATGGTGGACCGCACTCCATCCCGAGCCCGTCGAAGCCTACCTCGCACTTTCACCAGCCGAGACCCAGCGCCGTGGGGGCCAGGTGGTGGCTTCGCTCAAACCCGGCGTTTCTGTCTCGCAGGCCTTCGCCGAGTTGGAATCCCTGCAACGCAGCCTGCATCCGCCCGATGCATCGCAGCCGGCGGGGAGAGCCACGCTGCACGTGGACCTGCTCCACGACCAATTGACATCCGGCACACGGCGCGCCCTTTCGATATTGCTGGCGGCAGGAGTGCTGGTGCTGCTCATGGTCTCGGCCAACATCGCGAGCTTGCTGCTTGCCCGCGCGGCGTCACGGCGGCGCGAACTGGCGATTCGTCTCGCCATCGGAGCGGGCCGCCTCCGCGCCCTGCGGCAACTCCTGGTCGAGAGTCTGGCCCTGGCGTTTCTTGGCGGCGCTGCGGGCCTGCTGCTGGCGCGGTGGATGATGCTGCTCGTGGTACGCCTTGGACCCGCTTCGATTCCGCGCTTGGATGAAGCGTGCATCGACCTGCGTGTACTCGCGTTCACCTTCTCGATCACGCTCACGGCCGGAATCCTTTTCGCCATCGCGCCGGGCTTCGCACTGTGGCGGACTGGCCTTTGCGACGCACTCAAGGAAGGAACGCGTGGCACCGGAGGCCTATTCGGGCTCCGCATCCGCCGGGTGCTGGTGGCTGGCGAACTTGCACTGGCCGTGATGCTGCTCACGGGGGCCGGCCTGCTACTGGCCAGCTTTTTGCGCATGAATGGGAGACCGGCGGCCTTTACACCGGAGAAGATCCTGGTGATGAAGGTGCAACTGCCTGGGCCGCGGTATCCCCGCGCGATGCAGCAGCGATATCGCGACGAACTGTTGCGTCGCCTCGGCCTCATTCCGGGCGTCGAAGCCGCTGGCATCCATTCGGCAGCGTTTATGTTTTGCTGCTCACCTGCGTTTCCCGCCGATTCCAATCCCAGCCAGACACATTTGCTGCACCTGAGCTCAGCGACTACGGGCTATTTCCGCGCGCTCGGCATGGAGCTGAGGAAAGGCCGATGGCTCAAGGAATCAGATAGGGGCGGCGCAATCCTGCTGAACGAGAGCATGGCCCGGGAGGCCTTCGGTTCAGCGGACCCGATCGGCCGCACGCTGAAGATCCCCGAGCCCAAAGTGGTAGCCGGCGTAGTCAGCGACCTGCGCTACACGAGGCTGGATGCCGGCGTGGTTCCGGAGATATTTCTGCCGGACGAGCAGATGACGATCGGGTTCGGCATCGCGGTCCGCGCGTCGAACCTTGCAGGTATTCCGGCAGCCGTGCGGCGTGAAATCGCGGCCATCGATCCTAGCGTCCCGCCCTACGACGTGAAGACGCTTCGGGAAGCGCTGGCCGATTCCATCTCGTCCCAGCGGTTCCATCTATTCCTGCTCGGTTCGTTCGCCCTGGCGGCCTTCGTGCTGGCGCTGGTCGGCATCTACGGCGTGGTGAGCTACTCGGTCGCGGCACGCACTCGGGAGATTGGCGTGCGGATGGCGCTGGGAGCGCAACGCAGTGAAGTGATCGGAATGGTGGTCCGGGAAGGCATCACGCTCGGACTGGCTGGGATCGTCGTCGGGCTCGCGGCGTCGTACCTGTTGACCCGGCTGATGACCAGCCTGTTGTATGGCGTCAAAGCGACCGATCCACGGATCTTCGCGGCGGCTTCCGCAACGTTGGCGCTGACGGTGCTCTTCGCGAGTTGGTGGCCGGCGCGGAAGGCGGCGAGCATCGATCCGGTGGCCGCGCTGAGAGAAGAGTAGCCCTGCCCGCGGGTCGCGGAGCTGTAGTCGATTGCCGTAAAGGAAACAGTCGCGCGTTCTATTAGCTCATGAAAGGAGCAACAACCCGCAGATCGCCGGCGCATTATTGGCAGCAGGTGGACCCTGCGGTCACACTACATTATGAATAGGCAAACCAGACGCCTCCTTTTCGCGGTCGCATGCATCGCGTGCTCGGCCGCTGCTCAGACCCCCGAAAAACTCGACTTGACCGCGGTCGGGAAAGATCCGCGATGGGAGATTACCGGGCGCACCGCATCGGTTGTCGACATCAAGGGAAAGCCCGCCCTGAAGATTAGCGAAGGTCCGGGGGATGGCGTCGTGTGGCTCGACGGATATAGCTTCGGCAACGGAACAATTGAAATTGACCTCCTCGGACGGAGTCAGCCGGCCGCGGGCAGCTTTCTTGGCATCGCGTTTCGGGCAGTGGATGAACAGACGCAGGATGCTCTATACTTCAGGCCGTTCAACTTTCGGGCGACGGACCCGGCCCGCCACAGTCACGCCGTTCAGTACGTCTCCCATCCACGTTGGAGCTGGGATATTCTGAGATCTCAAAAGCCCGGCGAATACGAGAAGCCGATTGTGCCTGAGCTCGACGGCGACGAATGGTTTCACGTCCGTATGGTCGTCGAACGGCCGAAGGTGAGCGTATTCGTCAATGATGCAAGTGCGCCGTGCTTAGTTGTGAGCGAATTGAGTGATCGCACTGAGGGCTCTGTTGGGCTCTATGTAGGCGAGCATTCCGGCGGGTATTTTGCTAATCTCCGCGTGACGCGGACGCGCTAGGATGCGAATCGCCGCCCGGTGCAACTCGGTTTGCGGGACCTAACCAGGCGCGTGCCGCAGGGGTTCATCTGCAAGGACAACCCGAACGAGATCTGCGCCCCGGCGGGCCGCCGCTGGGGTGCCCGCCGGATCTGGCGTGGGTGCGATAACTGCCGCCAACCCGCCGCACCTTCTCTCAGATTCCAAGTGCCTTTATGGAAGACGGCCCGTGAAGCGTTTTCGGAAAGTTACGACAGCACTTGGCCGTACGCCCAAGCCACCGAAGTGCCATCCGGCCGGCCTGCTCCTGGACCGTCGGCTATCCGGAAGTTGGCACGCATAATGGGCCGCCGCCCATTCGTTTGGGGGAACGCTGGTCGGATAGAGCGTTCGAGTCCACGCCGGGGTGACCGTCAAGTAGGGCGAATCCAGAGGAAACGTCGAAAATGCCCGCTATGAAATCAATCAGATAGCGTGAAGTCGACACGTTTCAGACTGGCTCCCCAGTCTGGACACGTTTCGAACTCTTGCCGCCTAAAACCCGCTCCACTCGAACCGCTCTAATTGCTTTCAGGCGTACGGCGTCCGCGCGAAACTGGCGGGCTCGTCCACGCTGGGTGCCCAGGCTGGACGACTCTCGAACACCACCCCAATCCGTGTCGGCAAAACGAAGCGGCGTAACCTCCGAACAAAGCACCGGTGTCGTTAACAAGTCAAGTTGTCCGGTTTTAATAATTCGTGATCTGTCCGCTTTGTGAAACAAAGCGATGCGGCCTTTAGGCCGCCGCCATGTGGGTTTTAGGTTTGGCCTTTGCTTTGGTTTTGGTCAAAACAGAAGCCGTAGTCGGCGCGGTGGAAAAGTGGGAATTTCGCGTCTTCGGCGAGATTTCCAAGGGAGTGTGGGAGCCGGTGGAAAC
>JBAWDI010000944.1:0-2348 GCA_049590695.1 Bryobacteraceae bacterium | reverse complement strand
GCGATCCACCGCCGCAGCTCGCTTCCGTGCCGGCGATGTCGCTGCCCCACGAGGCGATGGCGCCCACCGTTTCGAGCCAGGCATCGAAGATTTGAGTGCGCCCGTCCAGCATGGCCAGCAGCCACAGCGGCCGGCCCTGCTCTGCCGCGGACGCGGCGGAATAGAACGGCGCCATCGTTTTTCGCAAACCGTTCCCGGTGGCCACGCGCCCGTCGAAGTAATTGCGCGTGGCGGCGAAGTTAGCCAGCAGCGTGGCGTGGCTGCCCGATTCCAGTACCCAGGGCTGGTCGCCCGCCCGGCATTCGATCGAGAGCGAAGGCTCCGCCGCGCCGCCGCACTCGACGCCCGGCAGAAACGCCTGAAAACTGGCGCCGGTCACCCGCAGCCGGCCGCGGACATCGCGCGGCCACGGTTTCCCAGGCGAAAGCGGAACGGCCCGACCAAGCGCCCAGGAGCCGTTCTGACGGGTGTAGAGTGCCACCCTGGAAGGCGAGAGCACCAGCATGCCGGCGGCGGGAAACGCTACGTCCAGGATCTGCTCCTCCTGTTCCCACACCAGCTTCCGGTCGAGCGCCATGCCCGGCAAGGCGGCGGCCGCCGGTTCGGCCCGCTTCCATGCGGCCATCCAGACCTGCCGCTCGTCGCCCTTGCGCGCCTCTTCTGCCAGCAGGTACTGCGATTGGTTTTCGGAAAGCGTGAGGCGGAGTTCGGCCACTGGCGCTACGTCGCTTACCCGCAGGCCCGCTTCCTTGAGCGCCGCCTCGAACGCGCCGCGCGCCTGGCCGAGTTCGGCCGGGCCCAGAGAGGAAACGTTGCGGTACTCGACCGAGACCGGTTGGCCTGGGCCGGCGAAGACGGCTGTCTGGCGCGCGAGATCGTGCGCCGCGCCGTTCACGTCGTCAGCGGCATGAGCGCCCAATGGGATGAAGAACGGGAGCGCGCAGAGAACCGCGTGCCATCTCTTCACGGCTGCGATCATAACACATCGCGATGCTCTCCCCCGGTGATGACGCGGATGACGCCGCGCAGGCAGCCCCGCGCCACGAAGAACGCCACCGGAAACGTGATGGCCGCCATTAGAAGGCAGCCCAGAATACTTCCCATATTCGCCTCTCCCTACGGGAGGGGAAGAAGCAGACCGGGGGCCAAATTGCAAGTAATGGATTCTAAGTAGCTTATCGACCCGCGGCTTGTGTCACGCGAAACACGTGTGGCACGGTGGACGCATCACGCCATCGCCAATTCGGGGAGGCGGATGATTTTTTTCTGGATGGCATACTGCACAAGATGGGCCTTGTTGTGGATGCCGAGCTTGCGCATCAGGTTGAATTTGTGGGCTTCGACCGTCTTGACGCTGAGCTCGAAGCCGGAGGCAATCTCTTTGACGGACTGGCCTTCCGCCAGCATTTTGAGAATCTCGCGCTCGCGCTTGGTCAGGGTGCCGAACCGGGGTTCGCGCGGCGGCCCGCCACGGCCTTGCGTGCGGAAATCGTCCACCAGGCGGGTGAGCAGACGCGGGCTGAGATAACTGCCGCCGCGATGCACCTCGCGAATGGCGGTCACCAACTGCTCGGCGGGGCTCTCCTTCAGGATGTAACCGCTGGCGCCGATGTCCACGCATTCGGCCACGTAATCCTCGTCATCGTACATGGAGAGGAACACGACCCGGGTCTCGGGGCGCTCCTTGCGAATGAGGCGGGTGGCTTCAAAGCTGCTCATGCCGGTCATCCCGATATCCATGAGGACGACGTCGGGATGGACCTGCCGGGCCAGGGCAACCGCATCCGAGGCGTTGGCGGCTTCGCCCACGATCTCGAGATCGGGTTCCGCCGAAAGCAGCGTCCGGATTCCCTGCCGGAACAGGGTGTGATCGTCAGTCAAGAGTACGCGAATTTTTGCCATTTCGAGTCACTGGTGCGGAACTCAGCGGCAACTGGAGCGTGATTCTGGCGCCCACGCCGGGGGCGCTTCGTACAGCGAGCGTTCCACCGAGGAGCGCGGCTCGCTCCCGCATGCCCGCCAAGCCGAATGACATCGGCTGATTCCGTGCTGTTTCCGCACAAAAGCCGGCGCCGTTATCCGCTACGCTCAGCCTGATACTCTTATCGGCGGTCGTGAGCGAAAGGTTTACACGAGTCGCCCGGGAATGTTTGGCAATGTTCTGGAGACACTCCTGCGCCACGCGGTAAATCACCTCCTGGGTTGGCACGGGAAGGTGGTCGAAGGGGGCGGGAACCCGCAAGCGCAGGGCGGCCGGGTGCATTTTCCGGAACCGCGCGGCCAGTTGGCGGAGCGCGGATTTCAGGCCCAGGCGCTCCAGCAGCGCGGGGCTGAGCGCGGCGACCAGG
>JBAWDI010000943.1:0-1847 GCA_049590695.1 Bryobacteraceae bacterium | reverse complement strand
GGTTGGCCACGTTGGTGCAGGCGGCCAGCAAAACCAGCGCGACCGCCGCCATCAATAACGTCAGCGGCTTGCCGAACTCCTCGCGCAGCAGGGAGAGGCCGATGCCGCCCTCCCGCACTTCGAGCCGCTGCCCCAACGCCTTCTTGCGGAACGCCTCGTTATAGCTGGTGGGGTATATGGCGGCGAGGTGCTGCTGCATGAGGACGTCCACCGCCGCTTGCACCTGCCTGGGCGATACATCCGGCCGGCGGCGCGCCACGATCCAGATCCACCACCTACGGGGATCCATGATCTTGGCCCGATTCATCATGGCGGGCACCCAAACCTCGGGACGGCTCTCGACCTCCACGCCGCGGAAACCGGGTGCGGCCACGCCGATTACGGTCAGCGGCTGTTCATCCACCAGGAGCTTGCGGCCCAGCACGCTGGGGTCGGCGCCGAAACGGTTTTGCCAGAAGTCATAGCTCAGCACGGCCAGGGGATGGCCCTGCGGCACGCGGTTGTCGGCGTCGGTGAACAGCCGCCCCAGCGCCGGCGCCACTCCCAGGACGCTGAAATAGTTGCCGGAGACGAACTCCCTCTGGGTGAACTGCGGCCGGCCGCCCGGGGGCGTGAACCGGACTTTTTCCACGCCGGTGCGCGCCAAAACCCCGGTGAAAAGATCGCTCCGTTTGGCAAGCTCCAGATACAGGGGGTAGGAAGAATAGCCCTTGCCCCAGCCGCCGGTGCGGTACAGAGACACCAGTTCACCGGGTCTCGCGACTGGCAACATGCGCAACATCAAGGCGTGGAACAGGGAGAAGATGGCGGTGTTGGCGCCGATCCCGAGCGCCAGCGAGATGATGGCCGCTGCCGTGAATCCGGGGTTGCGCCGCAGCCCGCGAAGGGCGTAGCGAATGTCCTTGGCGGCAATTTCGAGCCACGGAATGCCGCGCCGGTCGCGATAAGCCTCTTGGGTCTGCGCGACACCTCCGAAGGTGCGCCGCGCGGCCGCCCGCACCGCCGCCGGGTCCATGCCCTGCTGGCGGAATTCCTCTTCCTGCATGGCGAGATGGGCGCCGATCTCTTCGCTCAGCTCGCGGTCCAGACGGCCGCGGCGGAAGAACGACAGGAAACGTTTCCACACGGTTCGCATGGTCCGGTCCTATTCGGCGGCGCGCAAAAAACGGTCCATAATGGCGACCGTGCGTGCCCAATCCTCCGATTCGTGCGTCACCTGCCGGCGGCCCGCGCGGGTGAGTTCATAGAACTTGGCGCGGCGATTGCTTTCGGAGGCTCCCCAGCGCGATTGAATCCACCCGCGCTGTTCCAGGCGCAGAAGCGCCGGGTAGAGGGTCCCCTGGTTGAGGTCGAGGAGGCCGCCGGAGATCTGCTGGATTCGCTTGGCCAGGCCGAACCCGTGTTGCGGCCCCATGGCTTCCAGCGTTCTCAGCACCATCAGGTCGAGCGTGCCCTGGAGAATGTCGGGCTTCGAGTCTCTTGTAGACATCCAAAAGGAGTATGGCGCGTTTCCTTTAGAATGTCAACAGGAAGGCCAAACGAGCGGTCAGGGTTCGATGCGCGTGCCCAACACCCGCAGAAATTGCGCGAGCCAGGCAGGATGCGCGGGCCAAGCGGGGGCGGTGACGAGGTTGCCGCAGGTGTGCGCCTGGTCGATGGCGACCTCGGCATAGGTTCCGCCCGCGGCGGCGACATCGGGCGCAACGGCGGGGTAGCAACTGCACGATTTTCCAGCCAGCACGCCCGCCGCCGCCAGCACCTGCGCGCCATGACAGATGGCGGCGATGGGCTTGTCGGATTCGGCGAAATGGCGAACGATTTCCAGCACACGGGGGTTGAGCCGGATA
>JBAWDI010000942.1:0-2686 GCA_049590695.1 Bryobacteraceae bacterium | reverse complement strand
CCCGGAACCTGCGGAAACACGGCGTCTCGTTCGATGAAGCGTCGAGCGTGTTTTTCGATCCCTTGTCGGCCACTGGGGACGATCCCGATCACTCGCCGGAAGAGAGGCGTTTCATGACATTTGGCATGTCGTCGTCGGGGCGCGTTCTCGCAGTGGCGCACATGGAGCGGCACGATGCGATCCGAATTATCACCGCTCGCCTGGCGACGCGGACAGAGAGGAAGCTGTATGAAGAAGGCTAAGACGCTAGCCGCGGACGAAGTTCGGCCCGAATATCGGCGCTCGGATTTCGGGAAGTTAGTCCGCGGGAAGTATGTCGCGCGACTACAGGCGAGCTCGAACGTTGTAATTCTCGACCCAGAGGTAGCCGAGTTGTTTCCGAACGCGGCGGCGGTGAACGCCGCGTTGCGGTCCCTCGGCGAAATTGCCAAGCGCGCCGGCTCTCCCCGGAGCCGTTCCCGCTAGCAAGCCGCCGGCGGCGGCGCGCCACTACGCGGCCCGGCCGAATTGATCTGTAGGAATATAACTCTTCGCCTTCCCTCGGTTACAGCCCGACGGTTTGGGCGTTACTGGTCAACTTGCCAGTTTGCCCTCCTCCAAGCGCCATTCTCCGATAAGCCCACTTTTACTCCTCCATCGAGGACCCATCAGCATTGAGCAGAGTCCTTGATGAGATGGGCGGCCGGCGAACGTGACGGCCTTGGTGAGCCTCTGGAGACAGACACACGAAGGTTACTGACGACGCCGAGCGTCGCGTATTTGTATTTCTGCCATTGGAATGGCAGTGCGGACGAACGCATAGACCGCACTATAGCTGGTCCGGCCGCTGCTGTCGAGGAATCGGGTCATGATTTCGATCTGCAACTGGTCGGAGGCCACTGCATGCATGACCATGATAGTTTCACTGAAGCTTGTGCGGTAGGTGGCGGAGATGCTGCGCGCCTGAGCTGCTAAATCGTCCACAACTTTTCCAGCGTAGGCGTATCCCTGCACTGCCCCCCAGTCACAATCGGTTGGGTGGCACTTTCCCCAAGCGTGTACCTCGATGCTGTTCGCCGTCGCAACGACAGCCACTTTCGTTACACCGCTGGTATTTAGGTCGCCGTTGATCCAGTTCCCGGTGAATCGGTTAAGTTGGGCGAATGACGTAGGGGTCGCACAGAGGGCCAGCATGATTATCGAAAAAGCGCGGATCCAGCTAGTTTCATGTATTCGGGGTTCCATCTTGAGCCTCTTCGTCTCAAATCATATCAGACGAAGTCGGGAAGTGAAACCCTCTCGAATGATCGAATTTCCGAGCGAGCAAATAGTTTAAGAGCGGCAGGACCACTGCGTACCAGGTCGCCATCCCGGACTTGTGCCGCTGGCGGTCCCGGCGTTCTAGGAAGCGTGCAGCAGGGTCGGGGAAAGGAAGTTCACATCGCGTCGCGGAATTGCGCCTGGCCCTCTTACGCCCCTGTCCGGGGCTGCACCAACCGTCCATTCCGTTCCCGACGGCTTGCGCCGTGGGCTACTATCTATCGCCCTTCGGGCTGGGAAAATGCCCGCCCCCTACTCGTTGCGCAAGGTCTGCGCGGGGTCCAGGCGCAAAATACGCAACGCCGGCGCCAGGCTCGCCAGGGCCGCCGCCAGGAGCAGGGTCGCGGCTGCCGCCGCGAAAGCGAGCGGATCTGTCGGGCGCACGCCCCATAGCAGATGCTCCAGGAAACGGACGGCCGCCAGCGATAGCAGGTATCCCGCGGCCGCGCCGATCAACGCCAGCAGAATCCCCGGCTTCATCACACCCATGATCGTCTGTCGCGCGCTGGCCCCCAGCGCCATGCGCACGCCGAGTTCGTGGGTCCGCTGGGTGATGGATTGCGAGATGGAACCGTAGATCCCAACGGCCGCCAGCAGCAGCGCCAGGCCCGCGAAGATGGAAAACAGCGCGGCGAGGTAGCGCTGGCCGCTGGTGATCCGCGTCTGCAAATCGTCGATGGTTTGAAAGCTGGCGATGGGAAGCTGCGAATCGACGCTGGCCACGGCGCGCTGGATCTGCGCCGCCAGGCCGCTGGTTGGGCCGGTCGCCCGAATCACCCACTTGGGCGAAAACCACGTATGGACCATTTGCAAGGCCCCCTCCGAGGTCTGGGAAACCGGAATGTAGAGGGTGGGATCCACTGAAATGGGGCCATGATCGGGGTAAAGCCCGGTATGTTGCTGCACATCGCCCACCACGCCGACGATTTCGCCGCTCGATAAATGATGCCCCACAGCCTCCTTGCCGTGGAAATACCTGGCGGCGAAAGACGCGCTGACCACCACCACCTTGGCGCTCTTCGCGGTGTCCGAATCCAAGAACTCGCGGCCGCGGAGAATCGGGATGCGCATGGTTTCGAAGTAGCCCGGTGTGACATACACCTCCTCGGTCATGTGCGCCTCGGGAGCGTCGCCATCCAGGATTCGGAAGCTGTCGTTGAGCGGCCGTTCGTAGGGCAGAGTGAGCGCCACCGCGGCCGATTGCACGCCGGGAATGTGGCGGATTCGCTCCAGACTCGCTGTGTACAGACGGTTGACGGCGGCGCTGGTCTGGTAGCGGGCGTCCTGCAACGAGACCTCGGCGGTGATGACGTTTCGCGTGTCGAAGCCGGGATTGAGCCCATCCAGATAGCTGAGGGTTCGTAACATTAGCCCCGCGCCGACCAGG
>JBAWDI010000941.1:0-1949 GCA_049590695.1 Bryobacteraceae bacterium | reverse complement strand
ACTGGTCGGCTTGCGAGCGCGAAGCCAGCCCGCCGCTTTGCAGCTCCGTTTGGAGAGCCGCGTCGCTCGCCGCGTACTTGGCCTGGGCGGAGTCGCGCGCCAGCGTCGCTTGGGCCTGTGCGATCTGCGCTTGGTCCCGCTCCACGTTGGCTTCCGCCTGGCGGAGCGCCTCCTCATACGGCCGCGGATCGATGGTGAACAGCAGATCGCCCTGGGCGACGTTCTGCCCTTCCGTAAAGGCGGTCCGAACCAACTCGCCGGCGATCTGCGATTTCACCTGCACGATGGCGGATGCCTCCACCGTCCCCACCACCCGCAGTTGGGTGGGGACGGACTCCTCGATGGCCTTGGCCACCGAGACGGGCACCGCTGGAGGCCCGCCCATGGGCCGCGCCTGCTCCCGCCTGCATCCGCCGAGCGCAAGCAGGCATGCGCTGAAAATCAGAATTTGGATTTGCCGCACCGATGACTCCCCGATCTATGAAGTTTAGCAGAGATTCCCCACCAACTCCTGGAAACGCGGGTGCTTCCTCAACGGGTCGAGGCTGCTGTCGTGCTGGTACCAGCCCTTTTCAGTCAAGCCGTTGCTGGCGGCTTTTTCCAGGCACTCGATGGCCGGCTCCACCCGGCTCAGCGCCGTCCTCTCGTCTTGACCGAGGGTCGCCTGGAGAGCGCGGACGACGTTTTCCGCTATCTCCCGCTGGACGGCGAGGATGTCGCTCATCTGGCGGTCGTAGCGGCCCGACCAGAGCTGAAATCCGCTTTCCGCATCGGCGAGCTGAACCACGATTCGCAACTGGTCCCCGGACTTGCGCACGCTCCCCTCCAGCAGCGTACCCACCCGCAGCCGGCGCCCGATCCGGCGGGTGTCCGCATCCGGCGTCCGGGCATGAAACGAGGCGGTTCTGGAGGAAACCCGCAGGCCTTGGATCCCGCTGAGAGCGTCGAGGATCTCCTGGGCCATGCCCTCGCAGAAGTAGGCCTGGTCCCTTTCCCGGCTCATGTCGGCAAATGGAAGCACCGCCACCGAGGCAGCGGCCTCCGCCGGCAAGGGGGGCTCGTTGCGAAGTTCCGCCTCGCGGCTGCGCCACCATGCGTCCAGTTCCGGCTGGTAGGCGTAAACAGTGCCGAGTTTGTCGTGAACCAGCCGGTGAACCGGCAGGCCCTGCTCGCGTTCCCAACGCTGCACGGTTCGCGCGCCGCGTTTGAGGTAGGCGGCGATCTCCTTCCAAGAATCCAGCCGATCTCCGCCCCGGTCCGACCCGTTCATCCGCTTCACCTGGTGGTGTGCGGCGCAAATTGCACGGAGTACGATCTCCCAAAGGGCAAACCGGGTACAGGCACGAAGTTTCGCAAAAGCGGCGAAATTCGAGCCAGCCCCCGCTTTGCAGCCCGTTCCGATATCCGACGATATCTGCGCCGCACTACACCAGGTTCAGACGAATCTGGTGCGCAAATGTTCCGTCATTGCGCCAGGTAACACGCCAGAGCACGCCATTGTCCGCCATCCTTTGCCATGGCCGAAACGGCGAACAACGGCAAGGAGAGGTCGCCGCCAGTGAGTCGTCTTCCCCTACGACGGTTTGCGGAAGTGCATCTCCGATCCGCCAACCAGCCGAAAAGAATGGAGAGACACCCATGAAAAAAGCTGCTCTAACGTTTGCTTCCCTGTTCCTGCTTGCGGCCTTGGCGACTGCCAACGCCAAGACGTACTCTTTTCAGTTGTTCGAACCGTCGGTTGTGGCCGGGACCGAACTGAAGGCCGGCATTTACCAAATCGACGTGATGGATTCCAGTGTTGTGATCAAGGGCGGCAAGACCCCCCTCACCGTCCCGGCCACACTGGAGAAGGCCGACACCAAGTACCCGAGCACCTCGGTGCGCTACGAGGTCTCCGACGGCAAGAGGGAGATCAAGCAGATCAAGTTGGGCAACACCAACCTGAAGCT
>JBAWDI010000940.1:0-4185 GCA_049590695.1 Bryobacteraceae bacterium | reverse complement strand
GGAAATGGCAGTGCGCGTCTCGCTGGGCGCCGGCCGGTTTCGTCTCCTGCGCCAGGGGTTGACCGAGTCCCTGCTGCTGGCCGCGGCGGGCGGACTGATGGGCATCTTGCTGGCGTATTTGGGCACCGGCGCGCTGGTGCGGATCATTGCCAGCGGACGGGAGCGCATCGAGCTCCAGGTGAGACCCGATATGGTGGTGCTGCTCTTCACCGGCGGAGTCGCGCTGCTGACCGGCATCCTGTTCGGACTGGCTCCCGCCTGGCGCGCGTCCGGGTGCGCTCCGGCGTCTTCTCTGCGCGCAGCGGGGAGGGCCGGCGAAACCAGGCTGCGGCGGCTATTCGGCAAGTGCCTGGTGGTGACGCAGGTGGCGTTCTCGGTGGCGCTGCTGAGCGCCGCCAGCCTGTTTGTCCGCCACCTGTCGAATTTGGAGCACCTCGACCTGGGATTCCGCCGCGACCACGTTCTGCTGGCGGATCTCGATCCGGCCGACAGCGGGTATGACAGCGCACGATTGTCCCGCGCCTACCAGGAATTGCTGGGAAGCCTGGAAGCCATTCCGGGCGTGCGCTCGGCCACCATTTGCGCGATCCTTCCGGCCTCCGGCGTGGGAGCAATGAGCACCGCAACCGTGGAAGGCTACCAGGCCAAGCCTGGAGAGCGCCGCTTCCTCTCGGAAAACTGGGTAGCGCCGAAGTACTTCGAGACCCTGGGCATTCCGCTGCTGATGGGGCGCGATTTCAGCTTCCAGGACCAGGGCCGCGCGCGCGTGGCCATCGTCAATCAGACGCTGGTCCGCTACTTTTTCGGCAACGGCAACCCCATCGGAAGACACATTACGTTCGACGGTGACGACCAGCCGTTCGAGATCGTGGGCGTAGTGGGTAACATGAAGTCCACGGACACGCGCGAACCTAGTTTGCGCTTCGTCTACTTCAACATGTTCCAGTCGGGAAGCAATTTCTCCCACTTCGCGCTGCGCACCAGTGTGGACCCGGCGGCGGTGGCGGGCGCAGTGCGCCGCACGGTGCGCGCATCGCTGAAGACCGTGCCCGTCACGAAGATCATCACGATGGCCGAGCAAGTGGATGCGTCGATCGTTCCGGAGCGGCTCATGGCGATGCTATCCGGGCTGTTCGGCGCGCTGGGTGCGGTTCTGGCAGCCATCGGGATCTACGGACTGCTGAGCTACACGGTGGCGCGACGCACCAATGAGATCGGCATCCGCATGGCGCTGGGCGCGACCGAAAGCGCCATGTCCCGGATGGTGCTGGCGGATGCGCTGGGGATGGTTTGCGCGGGTCTGGCGATTGGGGCGCCCCTGGCGATATGGGGCAAGAGGTTCGCGGCGAGTTTAATCCAGGGTCTGCCGGTAAAGAGCGACGTCCCGATCGTCTTTGGCGCGGTAGCGATGATTGCGGTGGCGCTGGTGGCGGCGTATGTGCCGGCGCGGCGAGCGGCGGGGCTTGATCCGAACAGGACGCTGCGGCTGGAGTGAAACCATCGAGCGGACCCTTGGTACCAGTCCACCATGCTCCGCCAGTCGATGTATCCGTAATACCCGAACCACGTTTCATTCGAACCCAGCGGGCCAGCCACTTGAACTGGACTGGGGCTTTCCGCTTCCATCAGCCATAGCGTCTGGTGGTTGCCGCGGTCGATTCTGCCAAACAGAATATGCCTTCCATCGGCGGACCACATCGGCTCCTCATCCCGGTAGAGGCCATCATTGGCGAGCTGTCTGGGCACGCTCGTCCCCGATGTCCCGCGCATGTAGATCCGGCGTTTTTCGAGCAGTCGTCTGGCTGGTTCGCCACCTCCGATGTCAGCGCCGACGCCCGGCGCCGGAGCGGCTGCGAACGCGATCCGGTCTCCCCGGGGACACCAGGCCGGGCAGACTGCGGCCATGCGGTTGTCGGTCAGATGCGAGACGGCCGAAGTGTTCAGGTCGATGACCGCAATGCGCTTCTGCTCCCACTCCTCGCGTCCGCCTCCGGCACTGATCGCCAGGCGGGTCCCATCCGGCGAAAGCGAGAGCATATCGTGGTGAACCAGCGTGGATACGCCCAGGGACTTCGCAGATCCGCCGTCTGCCGGAACGCCAAACAACTCCAGCCCATCGGCCATCGCAGAGGCGGAGAAATCCGGATCCTCCCAGAAGAGGATCTGCTTGCCATTCCCGCTCCACACGCACGGAAGCTGTCGAAAGGCATCCTTGGATACCAGCACCTTCGGTTCACTCGCCGGCTGGTCCAGCGGCAGAAGGCACAGACTCCCGGTGCGGCCGTAAACGATCTGATCGCCTTGCGGGCTGAACACGGCCGGAAGAGTGGCGTGCTTGATGGAACGCGACGCCTTGCTCCACCCGTTGGCCGGAGTGAAGATTTGCAAACCGGCGGGGTGATCGACCAGCAGTTCATCGCGGCTAGGGAACCACTGGGCAAGGGGGGCAACGGTCGAGCGGCTCACGCTGCCCAATCTTATTCGCCTGGCGCCGTCGTTCGAGACTACATGAAGAACGTCGCTCCGGAGATAGGCGATCCACTTGCCCGAGGGAGAGAACCGCGGCGATTCCAGGGTCGCAGCGGCGACCAGTTTTACGGGCTTGCCATCGGGCAGACTTCGAACCCACAAGCCATCGCGTTGGATAAACGCGATTGTTCCCAGCGAACCCTCCGCAGCCCAAGCCGGCAGTGCGAGGCTGAGACCGGCACCGCCCGCGCCGATCAGGAACGCTCTGCGACGCATAAGCGGCGCTTATGGCAAAGTGAACCGCATCGAGCCGAAAACCATGTGGGCGTGGGCGGTGGAGGGAGTTCCGGCCGGAACGGACCAGGGCGCGCGCGACAGATAGGCATACTCCCCAATAAACTGAAGCGCGCCGTATCTCGGGTTCCTAAAGAAGGTGTAGTAGTAGCCGGCCTCTCCCTCCTGAAACTGGCGGTTGGCCGAGGAGGAACCGGGGAAGCCGAAGCCCAGATAACTGCCTGGCGAAACGACGGTGTAGTTGCGGTTGAAATACGTGCCGCCGTAATAAGTGAAGAACTGCGATTTGGCATTGGGCGCGTACTCGAAGCCGGCGATGCCGGCGACGGAATGCACGGGGGAAATGGAGCCGTCGGGGCCGACCACGAGATCGGGACCAAGGCCGACCGCGAAACGGCCGCCGCCGCTGCTGTAAAACCCGGTGACAATCAGGCGGAAGTTCTTGGCCAATTCCAGGCTGGTGTCGAAGTCGCCGCCCACGCCTTGGGCGTTGAAGTACTTGCCTTGCGCGGGTGAGACGCGGAACTGGCTGGAAAAGCCGGCCAGCTCGAAGTGCAGCGCCTTGCCGGACACCCGGGTGTCGTAAGCGATTTTGGCGGTGATGTCCGGGCGCACGTTGGGTGTACTGGAGAGGGCCCCGTTATCCACCTGAGTGGCTGCAAACGCGGGCAGCGTGACGCCGGTGGTGACGAACTGTTCGGGGTTCTCAACCGCGGCAGCGATCGCCCAATGCTGGTCGGGGTGATAGGTTACCCGGATCTGCCCTGGCCGTCCCCAAATCAGACCCGTCATGTAGTTGGAATCCTCGCCCAGGGTGACGAAGACGTCGCTCGAAACCGGGGTGATGCCCGCGCGGTTAGGCGTGAGGAGGGTCCAGGTCTCGCCCCCCAGCACTTCCCATTTTCCTTTGGCCGCGCTCGCCCAGAAATGGCGCATGCGAAACGTGTTGGCGTTGCTGGTCACGAACAGACTGGTCGGCTGGTTTCCATAGAAGTCACCCTCGAGGTAGCCCGTGACCGTCAGATTCTTGGTTGGGTGCTCGGTGATGGTCAGGGTAACGCGCGAGTTGGCGGCGCTGGACCGGAACTCGGAGATCCGGCCCGCCGCGGTGTTACTCATCGGAACGCCGGCGAAGGAAGTCGCCACGCCGCTCCCGATGTTGGTGGAGCGCCACACCGTGGACATATCCATAAAACCGCCCGGGGCGAAATCGGCGCCGCCGATGTGAAAGGCCAGCGGCGAGATGGGCCGCCCGGTGGTGTCCACGTCGGCGGCGGCGGGTGCGGCCGGCGGTGTCGCGATGCGCTGCGTGGCTGCGGCAGCCGGCGCGCTGCGCGCGGCCACCAGATGGTCCAGTAGTTTCTGCTGGGAGTCGATCGCAGCTTGCGCGGTCACGAGCGCTTTCTGCGCGGACTCCAGCGC
>JBAWDI010000939.1:0-3279 GCA_049590695.1 Bryobacteraceae bacterium | reverse complement strand
GTCGATGTTGGCATTGCGGCCGTATTGGCCGCCGAAGTAGAACCACCACGCGCGATCCCCGTTGACGACGACGTCACCGTGGTTGCCGATGAGCACTCCATCCTGCGCCGTCCAATGCGTGCAATCGTCGGACGACCACACGCCCTGTCCCGACCATGTGTCGGCAATCAGCCAATACTTACCTTGCCAATGAATGCACTTAGGCCCCTCGCCATTGCGGTCGGTGACGGCGTTCCCCTTGGCTTCCCACTTATAAAGGTCCGAACTGTCCGCATAGGAGAGGGCCATGGGCTTTTCCTCATCCTTGTAAAACATCCGCCAGTTCCCATCCGGCAGTTGAATCACGCAAGGGTCGATGACTTTGCCCGACTTGAGATCGACTTTGCCCACTGTGTCCCATTTGATGCCGTCCTTACTGGTGAGATGGACGATTTCGCGGGGGTGGTTCCAATCGGTGAAGATGCCCGGGACATAGGAGAGATACATGTGGTACATGCCCGCAACCCAGATGACTTCAGGGGCCCAGTAGGTGTAATCGGTAGGGTGCTGGTCCTGGCCATAGGTGATGCCGGCGGTGCCGAGGTATTTCCAGGTGGCGCCATGGTCCTCGGAGGCGGCCATACCGATCTTGCTGCCATGGATCAGGGCGATGCCGCCGCCGCGGCGCTGGGTGTAATACATGAACCATCTTTTGGTTTCGGCGTTGTAGGTGAGGACGGGGTCTGTGGGGTTGTCGAAGGGAGGGTCGCGATAGAGCGGGCGCGCCGCCAGTTTGCCCGCGGAAACAGCCGGCGCGGCGGACAATTCCAAGCGAAGAATGGTCAGCGAATGCTTGGGGAACGAGTAAGTGAAACCGTTGTTAGTGAGCGCGAGAGTGACCGTCGTGATGGTTGGCCGCACCTTCTCGCTCCCGAAATCGTTGGTGGCCTTCAGGTCGGAGTGATTCATCTCCCAGACCGCGGCCTGGCTGGCGATCTGGCCGGCGACGCTGTCGATGCGCGCGCCGATGTCGGTCTTCTCGCTGCGATTCAGCACGTTCAGATACACGGCGTGGTCAGCCGCGTTGTAGGTTGACGAGACATCCAGGTAGCCGAGCGGCTGGCGGTCGCCGACCCGGTAGGTTGGGCCGGTGACCTGAACGTCCAACGACGAGTTGCCGCGCTGCTTTCCGTATTCCAGCAACGGAAAGTAGATGGTCTGCAAGTACAGCCCTTGCTTGTTGGTGAAGATCGGCGCAATCACATTCACCAACTGCGCCAGGTTCGCCATCTTCACGATATTGGCGTGGCGGAAGAAGGCGTTGAGAAACATGCCGGTGGCAAGTGCGTCCTCGAAGTTGTAGTGCTCCTCCAGGCCGGTCCTGGCGATCTCGAATTCCGTGGTGCCGCTGCGCGCGCGGTACCAGGTGTTCCATTCGTCGAAGGCTATGTAAATGGGATGCGTCCGGGTCTGGCTGTTGCGCGCGGCTTTGATCTGACCCTCCACAATCGCGATGCGATCGTCCAGGTCCTGCGATTCCCCAAGAAACTTCTCGAGATTGCTCTCGGGGTTGCCGATGTAGGTATGCAGCGAGATGTAATCGATCTCGTCTTTGAGCGTGTCGAGGACCGTCCGGTTCCAGCCAACCCAGTCCGCATTGGGCCCGAAGTTGGAGGAGCCGCTGGCGATCAGCTTGATACTGGCATCCTCCCGCCGCATGGCCACGGCCGCGACCAGCGCGAACTTAGCGTAGTCCTCCGCGTTCTTGTGGCCGAGCTGCCAGGGCCCGTCGATCTCGTTGCCGAGGCCCCAGACCTTGACGTTCCACGGCTTCTCCCGGCCGTTCTTGGCACGCTCCTTGGCCCAATACGTGGGCCGACTCTCGTTGCAGTACTCCACCCACTGCCGTGCCTGGTCGACAGATCCCAACCCCGCGTTGATGCAGATATACGGCTCCGCGCCGATGCGCTCGCAGTAGCGCAGGAACTCGTCGGTGCCGAAGCGGTTGGTTTCAAGCGCGCCCCAGGCGTGATCGGGACGGGCGGGACGTTGGTCGCGCGGGCCGATTCCATCGGTCCAGTTGTAGCCGGAGGCGAAGTTCCCGCCAGGCCACCGAAGGATGGAAACGCCGAGGGGCTTCACCGCTTCGATCACGTCCTTTCGATAGCCGCCGGCGTCGGAAAGCGGGCTACCCTCCTCGAAGATGCCGCCATAAATACAGCGGCCCAGGTGCTCGGCGAAGTTGCCGAAGATGTGTGGGTGCACCTCGCCGATCACGCGGTTGGTATCGATGCGAATGTGCGCGGCCGGCGCCTGCGCAGCCATCCACGGGCTGGGCAGGAGACAGAGCAGCGCGGTATAGAGGGATCTTCTCGACGGCATAGTCAGCCTCCGATCGCGGCGCCAAGTCTACCACTTGTGCGCCGTGCCCGGCGATTCATAGTATACGGCCTTGATGCCGGTGGCCAATCGGCAATCGGCTACCGGGGTGGGTTCGGCTCACGCGGAGCCTTCATGTAGCGGTCGGCAAACGTCAGAAACGCCGGCCAGTTCGGCAAGTCGGTGTGGCCGCCGCCATGCTGACGGTAGGCTACGTCGCCGTCGATCAGAGCGGTTTCCCCGGGCGGGAACTCCGTGGTCCCTAGGTCCTTCTTGCCCAGGAGCTTGTACACCGGGCCGGCGCCCACCGCGGCCAGGAACATCCCCTTGGGGTCCGCCCATCCGTCCCCGGTAGCGATAGGCCGGCCGGCGCCGATGAAGACGGGGCGGGGGGCGCACAGAGCCACCAGTTCGTGCGAGTCCACGGGCAAATCGTTCCAGTGCAGCGGACCGGCGTACTTAAGAAAATTGCCGGCCATCCAGTGGTATTCCCCTCTGCCGGCGATGTTCTCCACCAGTTCTCCCCAATTGCGGCGGTGCAGCTTGGTGCCGCCTTCGCCCGAGGAACTGTCGTAGACAATCGCGAATCGCTGGTCGTAAGCCATGGCGATGACGGCTGCCTTGCCCCAGCGCGAGTGGCCCGCCACGCCGACGTGCCGCGCGTCCACGGATTTGTCCGATTCAAAATAGTCCAGTGCGCGGCTGGCGCCCCAGGCCCAGGCACGCAGCGCACCCCAATCGTCCAGTTTGCGCGGCTGGCCCTTGTTCGCCAGGCCGATGATGCCTTGCGTCAAGCCGGCGCCGTTGTCGGCCTGGATGCTGGATGTGGACAAACTGGCGTAGCCCCATCCCTTCGCCAGGATCAGTTGCTGCGCGCTGGGCCCCGCCGGTCCGCGCCCCGGCCCACCCACGGCCGCTGGC
>JBAWDI010000938.1:0-2160 GCA_049590695.1 Bryobacteraceae bacterium | reverse complement strand
CCTCTGTGGCCACCTGGCTGGCGGTCGTGAATGCGAATCTTGCGCGTTTCAGTCCCCTTCACGAGGGGGACACCTCTGTGGCTCAGTTTCTTCTTGTCCTTGACCGCGCCGCTGACAAAGTTTCAGTCCCCTTCACGAGGGGGACACCTCTGTGGCCGCTCCATAAATCATACTCCCATATATGGTTATATGCACTGCGATTTGCGAAATCCACGCAGATTGCCTTTCTGCTGAGAATCGCCGGCAATCCGCGGGGTTTTGATTACCACACGTCGGCACAGTAGTTTGCAAACTCGCACTCCACGCAGCGACCACGGACTTCGGTAAGATCTGGGCAAAACTGGGTATCGCCCATCCCCCGGATATCCGTAACCGCCGTTTTCACTGCCTGCCGTAGCTCCTCCGTCAGCGGTTCCTCGAAAATTCGGTTGTCGGGAATCCGGTACAAAAACGCGCGCCGCGCCGGAAGCCCCAATCCCGCCTCCGCAAGCAACGAGTACCCTGCCAACTGAAGGCGGTGGTTCCGCCCCGGTTCGCCCGAGGTCAGCTTGAAATCCACCACCGCAATCTCGTCGTCCGCTTCCAGCAGCAAGTCGATCTTCCCCACGAGTCCCAGTTCCTCATTCTCCAGCCAGAGGCCGAAACGCCGGCGCGCTGCATCAAGCCCATACTCTCGCAATTTCCGGCGCGTCTCCAGGCCCTCGATCAGATCTTGCGCTGCCAGCCCTTCCCTCATCTTGTACGTCGGCCGCGCCGACGCAGGCATCACTCGATGATAATACACTACCCTCGGACAGTACGCCCATTGCTTGAGGTCGGTCACCGGAATGAGATCCATCTCAATCCTCCGCCGCCAGGACCCGCAGTCTCGGCTTTTCCCGCTCAGCCTCCGCCTTCAATTCATCGGCATCGCGCCGGTACTGCTCCAACACCCACATGTCCCCCAAGTCCTGCTCGCAGACCGGAATGATGCGCACCCGCCCGCTCTCGTCACCGAGTTCGTTTTGCACGCGCAGCGCCAGTTCCTGCCGCCGGTTCCGGTTCAGCTTTCCGAAGAACGCGCTGAACTGAATCCGCTCCAGCCCGTAGTCCAGGCAAACGTCGGCGACCCGCGTACGCAGCCGGTCGTTCTCGATGTCGTAGATCAGCACCAGCGACACTTCCGGACTCCCCTTGCCGAGAGGCAGGGGCTTCAGCACGCCGGTATAGCGGTTCTTATGCGCCACGTCTCACCACTTAAAAGAGAACGACCGGTACGGCCGCAGACCGCGCACCGCGCTGGCCGCCAGGCGCGCCTGCATCTGCACAATGGAACGCACCTGGTGCTGTTTTCCGCGGTGCTGTTCCGCCGCCACCAGCCGCATGAGCACGCGCGACGCCACGTTCTCCCTCGACTCCGCGTCGAGCAGTCCTTTTTGCATTGTCAAAGTGCCGCCTTTGTTGAGCCAGGAAAAGATGGGCCGGTCAACCACCGGCTGGCGGAACTCCTCCATCAGGTCCAGCACGGCCGATGGCTTGCCGCTTCGGTCCACATGAAGGAAGCCGGCGAAAGGCTCGAGGCCGGCGTTCATCACCGCGCCCCACACGTGCGCCTTCAGGATGCCGTAACCGTAGTTGAGCGCCGCATTGACGCCGTCGGTAGCGCCCTGGTGAATGCGTCCGTCGAACCCGAGCTCATCCGGTAGCATGTTTCCGATCTGTTCCCAGTAAAGGCGCCCGCCCGTGCCTTCCAGGCCCATGACTTCCCCGCGGACCTCGTCGGGCGTGTTCCCCTCCGCCGCCAAGGCCGATCTCCGCAGACGGCGCAGCGCGGCCGCGCCCTTATCGAGTGCGTTCTTCCTTTTTCCCTCGCGGCTCTTGGCGAAGTAGCGCAGCAGTTTCTCCTGATTGTGGAGCTTGCCGGCGACGATCCAACGGCAGAGGTCCGCGCCACGCTCATTCCGGGTGGCGGCGAACTGGGCGCGGCGCGTCTCCACGGTCGCTGTCAGCATGGGAGACGTGATCAGCGCGAACGGCCTTCCGCCGGATGCCAGGCAGGCTATCCGGATGCCGCGTTGGCACAGTTCTTCGATGAGATCCGAGGAGAAACTGACGCCGCGAGACGCCACGATGATCTCTTGCAGCCGTATCAGCGGGACCTGCGCGCAGACCGACTTGCCC
>JBAWDI010000937.1:0-6395 GCA_049590695.1 Bryobacteraceae bacterium | reverse complement strand
GCGAAGAGCTGCGCGCCGTGTGCGCCGCCGCGGATGTGGGCATCACCAGCGCGGATTACGCGCTCGCCGACACCGGCTCGCTGGTCATGATTTCGAGCCCGCGCGAGGCGCGCCTGGTTTCGCTGCTGCCACCCGCCCATATCGCGGTGGTGCCGCGCGACCGCATTCTGACCGGCCTCGACGAATTGTTTTCCATCCTTCCGGATCCCGCCGCCGTGACCAGCTCGATGGTTCTGATCACCGGTCCCAGCCGCACCGCCGATATCGAGCAGATCCTGGTTCGCGGCGTCCACGGCCCCGGCCAGATTACGGTCGTGGTGGTAGGGTAGCGCAGGCACTCCTGCCTGCCGCGTCCCGACTCATCGGGACGTTCTTCGGTGCGCCGATGTAGTAAGATAGGCGTTTCCCATGCACGAACATTCCAAATTCTTGCTGGCTGATAGCCAGATCCCGGCGATCTGGGTCAATGTGCTGCCGTCGCTTCCGGAGCCGCTGGCCCCGCCGCTGAATCCGCAAACCCGCGCCCCGCTGGCGCCGGAGGACCTGGCTCCCCTCTTCCCGATGGAGCTGATCCTACAGGAATTCTCGCCGCAACCGGAGATCGACATTCCGGGCGAGGTGATGGACATCTACCGGCTCTGGCGGGCCACGCCGCTCTACCGCGCGCGCCGTCTCGAAAAGGCGCTCGACACCCCGGCGCATATCTATTACAAGTACGAAGGCACCAGCCCCGCGGGTAGCCATAAGCCCAACACCGCCGTGGCGCAGGCCTACTACAACAAACGCGCCGGCATCAAGCGGCTGGCCACTGAGACGGGAGCCGGACAGTGGGGCAGCGCCCTCGCTCTCGCCTGCCAGCTCTTCGGGATGGAATGCACGGTCTACATGGTGCGCGTCAGCTACGATCAGAAACCGTACCGCCGCATGTTGATGCACGCCTGGGGCGCCGAGGTTTTCCCCAGCCCCAGCGATCACACCAACTCCGGCCGCGCCACGCTAGCCGCGTCGCCGGATTCGCCCGGCAGCCTGGGCATCGCCATCAGCGAAGCCGTGGAGGACGCGGCCACCCATTCCGACACCAACTATTCGCTCGGCAGCGTGCTCAACCACGTCATGCTGCACCAGACCGTCATCGGCCAGGAAGCCAAGCTCCAGATGCAGCAAGCCGGCGAAGAGCCCGACGTCGTGATCGGCTGCTTTGGCGGCGGCAGCAATTTCGCCGGCCTGGCGCTCCCCTACGTTCTCGATCGCTTTGCCGGCAAAGGCCCGCGCCTGGTGGCCGTCGAACCTTCCGCCTGTCCCAGCCTGACTAAGGGCACTTTCACTTACGACTTCGGCGACACCGCCAAGCTGACCCCGCTCATCAAGATGTATACGCTGGGGCACGATTTCGTCCCCCCCGGCATTCACGCCGGCGGCCTGCGCTATCACGGCGCCTCGCCGCTGCTCAGCCACCTGGTGAAGCTCGGCTACATCGACGCCAAGGCGTACAAGCAGCTACCGGTGTTCGAGGCGGCCATCCAATTCACCCGCAACGAGGGAATTCTGCCGGCCCCGGAATCGGCGCACGCCATTCGCGCCGCCATGGACGAAGCCCTTGCCGCGCGCGAAGAAGGCAAATCCAGGGTGATTCTATTCAATCTCAGCGGCCACGGCCATTTCGACCTGGCGGCCTACGAGAACTACCTGTCGGGCAAGCTTCAGGACTACGAGTATCCCGGCCGGGACGTGGAGCGAGCGCTGGCGGCGCTGTAGGGGCGGGGGCCACCGGTGAACGTGAGGAGCGATGGCGAAACCCAAGAGCCGGAGCGCTGAACCGGCCGCGCCGACTCTTTACTATTGCTCCGGCTCAAGCGGCAGCCCCAACCATCCGAGGTGTTCTTCCAGCTTGGCAGTGGCGGTGTCCAGAGCCAAGTACTCCTTTGGAGGCGGCTTCCGATACAGAAGATAGCGTCGCACTTCCCTCAGGTTGGGCAAGACATCTCTGCCGATCCAGCGGATTGCTTGTATCTGCCGACTCTTCAGTTCGTGAACCTCCGCAAGCAAGGTAGTCACGTCTTTGTTTGGCCGTTCCTGATTCCGGGCCGCAATTTCGGCCAACTGGATTTTGCTTATCATTTTGCATCACGCTCCATCATTTCCACAAGGGCTCTGAATTCCTGAATGGCTCGCGGCAGGTGGCACAATATGGCTTTCTTGGCGAACTCTCGGCACGAAGCCATGCTTGCCGCCGCACGCTCAGAAAGGGAATCGGCGGCACCGGTGAAGCTGAAATTGAACAAGCCGAGGTGCCAGTTGGGGTGGAGCAGATCCGCGTAGGCCCGTACGGCTTTGAACGGCAGTGCCGGAAGACCACGCTCGACCCTTTGCCGCAGTGATTGTGGCTCCCATGCATCCCACACCAGCCGATTCTCAACGGGGAAGATATATTTCGGTTCTCCATAGAGAGAGCGGCCAGTCTTTATGTCGAATCTACAATCCGCCAGTTCTATAGAATCCGCGGTTTTTCTCTTGATGCGGATTTTGTCAATTTTCCCGGCTTCGGGATTCCTGACACTGCCCACGACGAAAACCTCTCTGATTCGCCGTTTGCGTAACCACTTCCAATACCCGCAACCGTAAGACTGAAGTTCATTCAGAAACTTCTGATATTCTCCGTCTTCTGATATGGGTGGTTTATCCAGAACTACAAGTTCTGTATTTGGCTGGAATCCTAATGCGGTGACGGTTCTGCAAGTTGCGCTTTCCATAGTTCTTTCTCCTTATGTAAATTGTCTAATGTAAAGTACTTTGTACAGTAAAGCATTGTGGCACAGAAAAAGCCAAGCCTCTTCCGAGACTCGGCTTCTATTCTTGATAGTATCACAGTCGGGGCGGTAGCGCAAGGACGATCTTGCGGCGCACCGCCCGGCCCGGAGGGTCGCTACATGAGGCATCCATCTGCGGCTTCCGGGTGGTCATGATCGTCGGGCATTCCCGGCGATTACGAGCGCCTTTTTAGGGCGGCGTCCGGGCCGCTTGATAGCGTCTTGAGAAGCATGCAGAATTGCATCGGCCCAATTTCAAAGGATCCATCACCTTGGCGAAATCTTCCGGCGACAATGTTTGCCTGTCCGCATCGACGCCAAGATCATCGAAATCAGCAACGGCCCACTTCAAAGCCGAAGCCACCCGCCGGAGACGCCGGAGACGCCGGAGACGCCGGAGACGGCGTTGCAAACTGGACAAACCCACAGTAGGCTATTCGGCCTGCGTTGGATGTACATCGGCTGAGATTCGTGCTGGCTTGAGCAACATGGCTCCGTGCGAATGTTGGTGAACTCGCTGTTTTCCGTGAGATCGCTGTACCCTTCAGTTCCGAAAAATCGGGCACAGCCTTTCACGGTACAGGCAAAGCCATCCAGAACCTTCGTCACCACGCCCATACCGTGCCTCACCTGCACAGATCGCATGTCCGTCAGGTGCAAGTCGCACACGACGTTCTCGCAATATTGTTCGTGTGTCATATTCATTCATGAAATTACCATCGCCGCCCGGATCGCACGAGAGGCGCACCTGTGGACGGCAGTTCTCAGTTTCCGCATGATGCGAGTTTCGTTCCGGTTTTTTTCCAGTCTTCAGGCGTTGTGAGCAGAATGCAAGTGGTCCCGGTGATGGTATCTAAGCGCCACGTCCGAATTCCTTCGTGATAGACTTCGTATTTGTGCGCTTGACACTGAGCCACTTGCTCTTGCGCCTTACGTAACGACTCCTGTGATTCGCTTAACTGCTGTTTCAAATCCGCAGTCTCTTTTTGCAAGGCTTCGTACTTCGGCTTCTCAACGTAATCGTCGCACCCTGTTAGGAGCAGGGCCAACGTGAAGCACAAAGCCATCGAAATGCACGATGTGTAGGCTCTCATTTCGGTATCGTCCTCTTTGCGAATCTGACGCCTAATTTATCCCACGTTCTGCGTCCGAAGTCCAGCCGCGGTCCGCCCTTCGCTATCGCCATTCTGGCAGCATCCGGCCTTCCTCCGGCCTCACAGGACAATCCGGGGACAATTCGCGGACAGGCAACGAAACCCCCAAACTGCGGGGGTTTCGCAGCCAGTCACCGAATTGCGGCGTCGCGCTCGCCCCGATCGTCAGTTCACCTCGGAAGTAACGCCGACTCGTGCAAGTGGCTGCGATCACTGTCTGGCGGGTGGAGGACCCGCCGGAAGTCGCCAAGCGTGGAGAAAAAGTGGTACAAACCTGGTTTCGGTGCCGACCGCCGCGCCCGACAGCGGATTGACAGCAGTGTAGCGGGAATCTGCCGCACGACGGTGACATACTGAAAGGCGTGCATGAACGCTTCCCATCTTAATTCCGGAGAACGCGTACGAGACGTACACGTCACTGAGGACACACTGGCGGTGGACCTCGCAGACGGGCGCACAATCATCGTTCCCCTGACGTGGTATCCCCGGCTTTTGAGCGCTACCATGGAACAGCGATCTCGCTGGAAAGTAAGCGGAGCAGGCTATGGGATTCACTGGCCGGAGATTGATGAAGACTTGAGCACGGAAGGCCTACTCCGCGGCGCGCCTACCGCCGCGGAACCCGCTCGTCTTAGCCGCTAAACCAGGTGCGTCGCGCGGATTCCGGATGTCCGCGCCGTTTGCGGGTTCTATCGCGCGCAAGCGTCGGCGTTTTCGAAAGGACCGTCTACCCAGTTCGGCCGGGCGTGTCAGCCGAAGTGCCGTTGCGGCGCCGCGGGCTGACGCCTCAAACCGTCGCCTTCGATGAGGAGCGGAGAGTCGCCGCCCAGGATGACTGGAGACGTGTGGCATACGAGGCGATTCCTCGGAACGCGATAGAAGGGGAGCGGCCGGCAGAGAATTGGGGGCCATCCGGACGGCGCCGGTCTCAAGGTAGCGCGAAAAGGCTCGGCGGCAAGTAAGATCTCGCCACGCGCCGCACTCGTGGTTCGGTGCGAGGCGCGTCCGCCGACTACAGTACTTGCCGGTACGCTCTTCACGCTGTGAGACTGCGAAAACGACGAGGTCCCCGTCAGGATTCGCCGAGTTCTGCCAGAACCTCTGCGTGAAGTTCGGGTCCAATCCAGAATCGGGCAATCTGGATCAATTCATCGAGCACCGGCTTAGCCAGATCGATCAGGCCAGCCTGTTTCGCTCTCGCCACGACACCAAGCAGGCCGGTGACTGTCAGGCCCGCCGCACTCGCCGCCCGACGCCCACGCCTTTCATCCACCAGCAGTAGGTCGGCCCGACGCTCGATTGCAAGCACGATTGCCTCGGCCTCGCCACGGTCCAGATCCTTGCGAAGCTCTTGCACCCGCTTCTGGTCATTTGCAGTCGCTACCACGAGCCATGGCTGCGAGGCAAGGTCGATTGCAGGAGGCAGATCACTCTTGGACGCTGTCAGTTCGTCATACACGGCGGACGGAATGAGCACCTGGTGATAAAGCAGGGCCAGGAGTTGGGTTCGTCCGATGCGCGCCAGATTCAGTACCGGCGACGTGTCGGAGACGACGATCAAAGCCGTTCCGTCCGGCGGAGAGTCCGAAGATCCTCCTGGAACTCCTGCACGCCGTAATGGATCGGAATCTGGCGTTCGGCCAACAGCGACTGAAAGGCGAGTTGGCTCATCTCCGCCAGACGGCTCGCTTGCGCGAGGGTCAGCCGTTCTTGCTGGAACAGCGACAACGCAAGCTCCCGCTTTAGCTCGGGCTCGCTGATATGGGCCGCCGTGAGGACCTCGTCTGAAATGGTGAACGGCATCGTCTCTCTGGACATTATACCGCCTCTGGTCTACCCAGTTCTGCCTCCGATCACTCCGGGGCTGCCGGACTCCACGCACCAGGTGACGTGGTTCAACCAACCGCTGCCAGAGGTTCGGAAGCCGCACCGCCGTTCCGCCGCCGCCGTTACCACGCCAGCGCCAACGCCGCCGTGCGCGGGTCGGCCCCGGCGCTCACCGTGTCGGTTCCGGCTTCCACCATAATCCCCGCGCTGTCGTTCATCGACCACGGGCCTCGCATGGTCACCTTGTGGCCGCGCCGCTCGAGTTCGGCGCGCACCGTATCCGGGATGCGGCCTTCCAGCCAAAGGTCGCCCGGGTACATGGTGTGGGGGAAGGGCGAGGCGGGAAAACTGCGCGTGGACCAGCGCGGGGCCTCGATGGCTTGCTGCATGTTCATCCCGAACTCCACGATGTTCAATAAGGTCTGCATGGTGCGCATGCACTGGTCGTCCGCGCCGGGGCTGCCGGTCACCAGCAAGGGCTTGCCATCCTTGAGCACCAGCGTGCCTTGGAGCGTGCTGCGCGGACGCTTGCCGGGCGCCAGCGCATTGGCGTGGCCGGGGACCAGCGAAAAATAATCGCCGCGGCAATTGAAGATGAATCCCAGGT
>JBAWDI010000936.1:0-2345 GCA_049590695.1 Bryobacteraceae bacterium | reverse complement strand
ATTCTCAACTCACCTTCCGCAGTACGTCCTCCACGGCCTCGGGATGCGTCGCGATGACGGCCAGCAGCACGCGCGTGGGCGCGTCCGGGCGCGACCGGCCCTGCTCCCAGTTTCTGAGCGTGGCCGGAGGGAAACCAAATTTGGTCGCGAACTGCGCCTGGCTGAGCCCCATCTTCGCCCGGACCTCCCGTACGTCCACATCCGGCACATGCACCAGCGTCACGCGGACATCATCGTTCTCGCCGCGCGTCCACCGAATCGCCTGCTCCAACCCCTCGATGATGCGCGCGCCGACGGTGGGCCGCTTTTTCGCAACCCGGCCCACCCTCTTCGCCGCCCGCTTGGTTTTCGCCTTCGTGTTCACTGTGCCCTCCTATCTCTTCGCCGGATACCCCGCCACCAGGACCGGAACCAACCGCTTCATCGCGTTGCGCTCGGCCTTGCTGAGATTCGCCTTCTCGCTTTTTCCATACGCCGCCAGCAGGAATAACGGTAGTCGTTGGTTGTGGCAGTAGTAGATCACCCGCGCGCCGCCACGTTTGCCTCGCCCGGCCAAAGCCCAGCGGATCTTCCTGACGCCGCCGGTCTCCGGAATGACTTCACCAGCCTCCGGGTTCGCGCCCACGAACACCACCAATGCTTCGCGCTCCGAATCTGACATCAGCGGTTTCGCGTCCTTGAGGAACCGCGCGGTCTCCACCACCGTCATCGGGGCATCCGCCATGCATTCCTACTATACGCAATCTGCGTACTCAAGACAAGTTGGAAGGTCCCAGCCCCCTACTCCGCCGGCGCGTAGTATCCCAGCCGCCAATAGGCGTGCAGCGGAGGCAGCCCGCGGGGTGGAATCACCTTCACCTGCACGTGGTGATACTTGCCGTCGCGCTGCTCGCTGGTGGGCGAGAAACCCAGCACATACCGGTTGCGCAGCTCCACGCCGATCTTGGCGGCGATATCCGGAAGCTCCGACGGGCTGGCCGGAAAGTGGCGGCCGCCGGTTTGCTCGGCGATGTCGTTCAACAGGCCCGGCCCAGCCGCTTCCTCCGGGGTGCGCCCGCGCGCGTTGTCTCCCTCGAACACTCCGATGGCATAAATCAGCGTGTCGCTCTCGCGCACCAGGTTCTTCACCTCGCCTTCGGTGTAGCGGCTGCTGTTGTCGCCGCCGTCGGAAATGATCAGCAGCGCTTTCTTGTTCTTCGTCGATTTCTTCATCTCGTGCAGCGAGAGGAAGATGGCGTCCAGCAGCGCGGTGCGTCCCTTGGATTGCGCGAAGGTGAGCTGGTTCTGGATCTCCTCGACGTCCGGCGTCAGCGGCACCACCATCTTCGGCGTGTCGTTGAACTCCACCAAGAAAAACTCGTCTTCCGGATTGGCGGTCTTGAAGAACGCGGCCGCCGCCATGCGCGAGAGGCGCAGCTTGGGCCCCATGCTTCCGCTGATATCGAAGACCAGGCCGACGGCCACCGGTTCGTCGTCCATGGCGAAGTGCGTGACGGTCTGTTCCACGTGGTCGTCGAAGACCTTGAAGTGCTCCTTCTCGAGGCCCGTTACGGGGCGGTTCAGCGGATCGCACACCGTGACCGGAACCAGCACCAGGTTGGTATCGACGCGCAGATTGGCCGCCGGCCTCTTCTGCTCCGCCGTGCCGGGTTTGGGACGAGGGTGGATCTCAACCTGCCCGTGGAAGGCGAGCGGCGCCAGCAAACCCAGCCCGAGCACCCACCCGAAAAGCCGCCACGAGCCTCTCATGGTCCCTCGGTCTGTATTGTACTACTCCGCCACCTGAATTCGGTTACAATGAATTTTTGGCAGGTCGAAGCTGTCAGCCATCAGTGGTCAGCTATCAGCCACACCGGCGCGGCTGAAAGCTGATTGCTGATCGCTGAAAGCTTGTCGGAGGTGGGTCTTCTCGAGTAGCAGTCGAGCCGCAGTCGCAAGCCACGGTACTTCTGTAGTCCGCGAAGCTTCCCACGCCCTTTTTCCCCTCTTCTTCCCTGGCGATTGCCGCTTGTGTGGCCGGCCCTTGGCCGGAGCGGCCCGCATCCCGGTGTGCCGCACATGTTTGAAAGCGCCCGAGCCGTTAAGCGCGGAGTTTTTCTGCGTCAGTTGCCGGACCCCATTTCAGAACGCCTTTCCGCTGGATGCCGAAGGCCGCTGCGCTCTGTGCCGCTTCGGCCTGCGGGGTTTCGACGCGGCTTACTGCTTTGGCGCCTATGAAGGCGTGCTGCGCGAATTGATCCACCTTTACAAGTACGGCCGCGTCAAGACTCTGGCGCGCCCGCTCGGTGCGCTGCTGGCCGCCGCACTGCCGCGCGAGGAGCGCTTCGATGCCGTGACGCCGGTCC
>JBAWDI010000935.1:0-3071 GCA_049590695.1 Bryobacteraceae bacterium | reverse complement strand
ATCACAAGGGGTTTAAAGATTGGGAGGAATTGAAGTCGTTGCGGATGACAACCAGAAGACGCTGAAACAATTCGTGGAACTGCCGTATACACTGTACCGCGGCGACCCCTATTGGGTGCCTCCGTTGCGGATCGCGGTTAAGGAGTTGCTCGACAGCCACAAGCATCCGTTCTACGCCAATGCCGAGGCCGAGTTTTTCCTGGCCCTGCGGGACGGCTGCGTGGCAGGACGCGTGGCGGCCATTCTCGACCGGAACTACAACCGCTTCCACGGTGAGAACGCGGGGTTCTTCGGGTTTTTCGAAAGCGTGAACGATGTGGATGTGGCCGGCGCCCTGCTGGCGCGCGCGCGCCAGTGGGTATTCGATCGCGGCGCCACGATGATGCGCGGGCCGATGAACCCGTCCACCAACTACGAGTGCGGTATGTTGATCGAAGGCTTCGACTCGAGCCCCGTGGTCATGATGACTTACAACCCGAGCTACTACCCGGCGATGATGGACCGGGTGGGGCTGCGGAAGGCCAAAGATTTGTACGCCTACCTCAGCAGTACCAGCACGGTGGAGAGCCAGAAGATCGAGCGGGTGGCGGACCGGGCGCTGGCGGCTAACGGGGTTCGCGTGCGTCCTATCGACATGAAGAACTACGGCGCGGATGTGGAGCGCGTCTGGAACGTGTACAATTCGGCATGGAGCCGCAATTGGGGCTTCATTCCGATGACGCGCGAAGAGTTTCTCCTGATGGGCAAGGAGATGAAGCAGATTCTCAAGCCGGAACTGGTGCTGATCGGGGAGGTGGGTGACAGCGTGGTGGGCTTCGCCCTGGCTTTGCCCGACATCAACCAGGCGCTCAAACCGGCTGGCGGAAGGCTGTTCCCCATGGGGCTGCTCAAAATCCTGTATTATCAACGTTTGATCAAAAGTCTGCGAGTCCTTACACTAGGGGTGGTGGAAGAGTACCGCGCTTCCGGCTTGGCGGCGGGTTTTTATGCTGCGCTGATCCGCAACGCTCGGAAGCTGGGCTATGGCGACTGCGAAATGTCCTGGATACTGGAAGACAACATCCTGATGAATCGCTCCCTCGAGCTCATGGGGGCGAAGCGGTACAAGACGTACCGAATTTATGAATGGAACTGAGGACCATGCGCATATCAACTGGCGACATCACCGGCAAAAAGAAGGGCAGCGCATCGAACGACATTTTCGAGAAATGCCGGAACTTCACTCGTCCGAGTGATTTGCAATCCACCGGGCTCTACATGTACTTCGAGGTGTTTGGCGACCGCGAAGGGTGTGGGCCGGGCGAAGTCCGCATGGGGCGGCGTAAAGTGCTGATGTTCGGGTCGAACGATTATCTCGGCCTCATCACCCACCCCAAGGTAATCGAGGCTGCCGCGCAGGCCGTTCGCAAGTACGGAACCGGCTGCAGCGGTTCGCGTCTGCTCAACGGTACGCTGGACCTGCATGTCAAGCTCGAAGCGGAGTTGGCCGCCCTGGTTCATAAAGAAGCCGCTATCATTTTCAGCACGGGATTCCAGGGCAACTACGGCACGCTCTCGGCCCTCACCGAGAAGGGCGATGTCATGATCTGCGACCACAATCTGCACGCCAGCCTGGTGGAAGGCGCGCTGCGGTCGCCGGCCCGCACGGTGCGGTTCCGTCATAACGATATGGAACACTTCGAGCGGTGCCTGGAGAACTGCCCGCCGGACGAGAAGATCCTCGTCGTTTCCGAAGGCGTCTTCAGCATGGAAGGCGACATCGCCGACTTGCGCGGCACGCTGAAGCTTGCCAAGCCTTACGGCGCGCGCGTCTACGTGGATGAGGCGCACGGCATCGGCGTGCTCGGGCCCACGGGCGCGGGCGCGGCCGAGCACCTGGGCGTGCTCGACGAAATCGACATCGTCATGGGGACGTTCAGCAAGTCGCTGGCGTCGGTAGGCGGCTTCATCGCCGGCGAGCGCTCGGTGGTGGATTACCTGAAGCACACCTCGCGGCCGTTCGTCTTTTCCGCCAGCCTGCCGGCGGCTTCGGTGGCGGCGGTGGGCGCGGCTCTTCAGATCATGAAGAAGGAGCCGGAGCGCCGCCTGCATCTATTGCGCATCGCCCAACTGCTGCGCGACGAGTTGCGCGCGCGCGGCTTTGCCGTGCTGCCGGGCGAGACCGCCATCGTTCCCGTGGTCATCGAGGACGAGCTGGATCTCTGCCGCCTCTGCAAAGCGCTGCTCGACGAAGGCATCTATATCAACCCCGTGCTGCGCCCGGCAGCCGCGCAGAATTTGCTGCGCATCTCCTGCACCGCGGCCCACACCGAAAAGCACCTGGACCGGCTGCTCAGCACCCTCGAACGGGTGTCGGACACGCTGGGAATCGAGCGGTAGGCCAGCTCAATGTGGGGCAGGATTGCATCCTGCGCGGCGGTTTGTTACCGCCGCCGGCCTGCTAAGGCCGGGCCCAGAGGGCGCCCCGAATCGGCCGCAGATTAGCAAATCTGCCCCACAAGCACGCCGGCGGGGCCGGGCAGGGGCACGCGCCGCACCTCGCCGAACCCCGCCTCGCGCAGCCACGCAGTGTACTCGTCTTCGCTGTAGCTGGCGCCGCCGCGCGTATTGACGAGCATATTGAGCGAGAACAGCGCGCACGCCCGCGGCCCGGTCTTATCCGCACGCAGCAGGAAATCCTGAATCGCCACGCGGCCGCCCTTCACCAGCGCCCGGTACACGCGCGCCAGCAGGTTTCGATTCTCTTCCTCCGACAGCATGTGGCAGATGGCTGAGATCAGCACCAGGTCATAGCCGCCGCCGAACTCGTCCGTGCGCAAATCGCCCACGCGCGTCGAGATGCGGTCTTCGAGGCCCACTTCCCGGATATGCCGTTCGGCGATGGCCAGCACCGCCGGCTGGTCGAACACCTCCGCGCGCAACTGGGGGTTGGCCTGGGCAAACGCGATGGCATAAGCCCCCGACCCACCGCCCACATCCAGCATGCGGTTCGCCCCCGCCGCGACCGCCCCCGCCAACGGCACCGCCCGCTGCCGCGCGTTGTTGTGCATGGCCGCGATGAAGGCCTCGGT
>JBAWDI010000934.1:0-5771 GCA_049590695.1 Bryobacteraceae bacterium | reverse complement strand
TTGCATTAGTCAAGAAAACGCACCGCGCGGGCCAGGCCATCGGCGCCCAGCACCACTTCGGCTTCCACGGGTTCCGAGGCTCGGTCCTCGCTCACCGCATATCCCAGCGCGATCATGGCAGATCGCGGCACCTCCACGCGTACCAGGTTCAGATCTTCGTTCGGCTCGATGCGCGCCGCGTTGGGCACAGGGATGAAATCGTTGTCCGCGCTGGAGAAATCGCCGAGCATTTCGAGATCCGCCGGCGGCTCTACCGCGGCAAGTTCGACGCGGTTCGAAGTGGTTCTGTGGGCCGGCACCACGTGGCGGTCGCGTGCCAGGAACGTCGCCAGCGCAACCACCGCGACGGCGGCCGTCGCCCAAGTCGCCACCGGCACCCACCAGCGGGTCGCCGGACGCAGCACCGTCAGTCCGGCTTGGCCGAGGAACGCCGCAGTCAGCCTGGATTCCACGCGCGCGGGCGCTTCCACCGACTGCCAATCCGCGGCCAACCTCCGCAGGCCCGACGCCAAAGTCCGCTGGCGATTCAGCATCGCGGCGCACGCGGCGCACTCCCGCACATGCTCGAAATGCCCGTCCTCGGCCTCGTGCGCAAGTTCCGGCATGGTATTCCAAAATTCCTGGCAATTCATATCAGACACCTTATCGGTTTCAACGCAATCGCACCGGGGCGATGATGCCATCTCTGGCTCAGTTTCTCAAGCAGCAGGGCGCGCGCCCGATGCAACCGCGACCGCACCGTGCCGATGGGGCAGCCGAGCACGATGGCGGCCTCCCCGTAATCCACTTCCTCCAGATCGCACAGGACCACCACTTCGCGGTACCGCCGGGGCAAAGCAAGCACCGAGCGGCGCAAGGCCTCGATGCCCTCTCTGTCGATGAGATCCGCCAGCGGGTCGTCGTTGATCATCAGCTCCGGCAGCGCGGAGCTGTCCAGATCCGTCTCCAGAGCCACATCCGGGCGGCCGCGCTCCACGTGCCGCAGCACCAACTTGCGGGCAATTCCGAACAGGTAGCCGGAAAGCGTCCCGCGCTGCGGATCGAATCCACATTCCTCGCGAATCAGCGCGAGAAACACTTCCTGGGCCACGTCCTCGGCAACCGTCGCCGAACCGCTCATATGCAACGCGAACCGGTAGATGGCGGCCTGGCGCCTGCGGTAGAGCGCCACAAAAGCCTGCTCGTCACCGCTGCGCATTCGCATCAGCAGCTCATCGTCCGTTTCCGGAAGATTCGGCGTCATTGGCTCCTTAAGCATGATTCACGCTGCGCGCGGGAAAAGTTCCACAATTCGCGGGCCGGTTGCCTCCACACCGCCCTCTGTCCAGCGTAACATCTGGTATTTTGGTACTTTACCCCAGGCAGATAGTAGCCTATGATCGTGGACTATGGTGGAATCAGCGATGGCGCCCGGGAAATTGCTCGAAGAAGTCGGTGAAATGCGCGAGAAGCTCGTCCAGTTGGAGGCTGAACTTCAGCGTCACAGAGAAAGCCAACACGCGGGCGAAGCGCACTTCCGTCTGCTGGCGGATGCCGCACCCGTCATGATCTGGATGTCCGGCCCGGATGCTCTGTACACCTATTTCAACCGGGCCTGGCTCGAGTTTCGCGGCCGGACCCTGGATGAAGAGGCCGGCCACGGCTGGACCGAAGGCTTGCACCCGGACGACCGCGATTTGTGCCTCGAGACCTATCTGAAGTCATTCGGCACCCGCCAGCCGTTCCGCATGCGGTACCGGCTGCGGCGCGCCGACGATGAATACTCCTGGGTGGAAGTTGCCGGCGTGCCGCGTTTCGAGGACGGCGGCGCGTTCGCAGGCTTCATGGGTTCGGCCATCGACATCAGCGACCGCAAGCGCGGCATCTTCACGCCCGACCAGCAATCCGTGCGCGTGGTCTTCGCGCTGACCGAACGCGAGCGGCAGGTGCTGGTGCTGATCGCGCAAGGAAAATCGACCAAGGAGACCGCCTCCCAACTGGGCATCAGCTACAAGACCGCCGATTCGCACCGCAGCCGCATTCTGGAAAAGCTGGGCGTTCACGAAACCGCCAGCATGGTGCGGTACGCCATCCGCGCCGGATTGATCGAAGCGTAGGAAGAAGCTGTCAGCGATCAGCGGTCAGCTTTCAGCCAAACCCACGCGCCGGCTTTAGCTGACGGCTGAAAGCTGATAGCTGACAGCTATTTCAGTCCGAGCACCACCTCACACCCACGAACGCGCCCACCAATCTCCCGCGAAAATAGTAGTCGGCTTGCGGCGACGTCTTGAAGTACAGACCCTTGGCGCCCACCCGAATCTCCCAACTGCCGGCGCGATAGGCGGCAAAAGCGTCGGCATCCCCGATGGCAAAATGGTGCGGAACGTCAAAACCCGCGACATTCAGCTCGATCCGGAAGTTGCGGGATGCATACTCGGTCAGCCCGAGGCCCACCGCCGGCGAAATAATCTGCTTCGACCCCGTAGTTGCGTATGACGTGAGGTTGCCGGAGCTGTCGGGTGTAGCCGACCGGACGGGGGCGTCGTAGTTCGAAGTGGCCCAGACGTAATGCACCTGCCACAGCGTCCTGAGCCGGAAATGCCGGCTCTCCACCGGATAAGGCCACGTCAGGTATGCGAACGAGAGCTTGAGGTCCTGCACCTTGTTGGTGGTGGCAAGCAAGTCGCCCTGCGTGTAAGACTGGGCGAAGAGAACCAGGGGGGTGGGGGCGGTTGTGTTGCCACTGGCTTTGGCGGAGAAGTACGAAAAAGTGAGGGAATTGTGCAAACCTAGCGCCAAGCCAATCTCCGCGCTGGGCGTAATCTTGGGTTTGCCCGGAAGGTGGAAATACGAAAGACCAGTCCAGTCCGCCGCATGACCTTTGTCGACGATGGGGGTGCCGAATGGCAACCAGCCGATGAGTCCCGCAAAGTAGCCGGTCTCCCCGGGCATCTGGACATCCGGGTACTTAGGCAGGGGCGGCGCAGCCTGGATGGTGCTGGTCCGCTGCTGGGGCGCCGGTGTTTCATCGGGTGGCTGGGGCGCCGGCGTGGGGGTGCCCTCTGGGCCCTGGGCCTGGGCCGGGGCCGGCTGGGCCGGTGCGGTCTGGGGCGGCGGGGTGCCCTCTGGGCCCTGAGCGCGGCCCGGTGAAATGCATAGTAAGGAAAGCAGGCAAAGACATAGAATGGCACTGAGAGAATTCTTCACGTACGCCTCATCAAGTTCAGATTCGCCGGCGAACCGGGCTGACGGCAGACCCCCGATGCACGAGTCGGGCCAAGACGCCCTTTCCTGTTCCCTGCCCTTCTATTGTGCCTCAACGCCGGGCCGCGGCGCAGGGCCCAGAGCGGTTTCGATTGTAGCCTGTCCGGCACAGGTGTGAAGATCGGGCGGGCGATGCCGGAAAGCGGAATGCCCGGCCGGCCGCCTGGATTGTGCCGCGCACCCACCGATCCACCGATCCCGAGCTGTCGCCCCGGAACCCGCAATGGTGTTATAAGTGGGGCCAGTCGCGGCGCGCGACAGTGCGCGGCGAGGCTCTACCAAGGAGACAGAATGTCGAAGGCTTTTCTTGTATGCTGCGCCGCCATGGCGCTTTCACTGGGCGCACCGCTCGAGGTTGGCGCCGCAACTTTCGACGTCAAGGCGTTCGGCGCCAAGGCCGATGGCAAGACGCTCGATCGGGATGCCATTAATAAGGCTATCGACGCGGCCGAGGCGGCGGGCGGCGGAACCGTGTACCTCCCCGCCGGAACTTACGTCACGGGGTCGATTCGCCTGCGCAGCAATATCACCTTGCGGCTCGAGCAGGGGACCGTCATCGAAGCATCGCCCGATGTTACGGCCTACGATGCCGCCGAGCCCAACCAGTGGGACAGGTTCCAGGATTTCGGCCACAGCCACTGGCACAACAGCCTGATTTGGGGCGACGGGCTCGAGAATGTTTCCATCGTGGGAGGCGGCTTGATCACCGGCAAGGTGCTGGGACGGGAGCGCGGCGGCGGCGGGGACAAAGCCCTCGCCCTGAAACTCTGCCACAACGTGACGCTGCGCGATTTCTCCATCCTCACCGGCGGGCACTTCGGGATCCTGGTAACGGGCGTCGATAACCTGACCATCGACAACCTCAAGATCGACACCAACCGCGACGGAATGGATATCGACTCCTGCCGCAACGTGAGGATCTCAAACACCAGCGTGAACGCGCCGAACGACGACGCCATCGTCCTGAAGGGCAGCCACGCCCTCGGCTTTGCGCGCTCCACCGAGAATATGACCATCACCAATGTTCTGGTGAGCGGCTACGATATCGGCTCGCTGCTGGATGGCACATTCAAGCGCGACGTCAAGCAGGCGCCGGACCGCGACGGCCCCACCGGCCGCATCAAGATCGGCACCGAGACCGAAGGCGATTTCAAGAACATCACGATTTCCAACGTGGTGTTCGACCGCTCGCGCGGTCTGGCCCTGGAGGCCGTGGACGGGTCGCACATCGAAGACATCGCGGTCTCAAACATCACGATGCGCGATGTTTCGAACGCCCCCATCTTCATCCGGCTGGGCAGCCGCATGCGGGCGCCGGAAGGGACGCCGATCGGCTCGGTGCGCCGCGTGACGATCAGCAACGTCATCGCGTACGACGCCGACCCGCGCTATGGTTCCATCATCAGCGGCGTTCCCGGCCACGACGTGGAAGATATCAAGCTCAACAACATCCGCATCTTGTATCGCGGCGGGTTGAACCTGGATCAGGTAGCCAAGCAGCCGGCGGACCTGGTGAATACCTTCTTCTTCCGCGCCTCCGGGGGCGTGCCGCCGCGCGAAGCGTTCGATACGCCGGAACGGGAGAAGGAGTATCCGGAACCCTCCATGTTCGGCATGTTGCCGGCCTATGGGTTCTTCATCCGCCATGCGAAGGGCATCGAGTTGAACGACGTGGAGGTTGGATTCATGCAGGAAGACAAGCGGCCGGCGTTCGTCCTGGACCACGTAAACGACATCGACTTCCAGCATGTGAAAGCGCAGAAGGCCGCGGGCGTTTCGACCATCGTGATGAAGAACGTGGAGAACTTCACGGCGCGTGGTTGTACGCCGATACCGGACACGCAGATTCCCACCGTGGAACGTCGCGAAATGTGAGGTGGTGTAGTGCGGGCGAAGGTCTTAGGGTTGCTGGTGTTCGCGGCCGGCGCTCTTTCCGCGGCCCCAAGGACCTGGCCGTGCGAAGCCGGCGGCACATCTCTCCAGGTGCAGGAGCAGTACCGCAATCCGCCTAAAGGCACCGCGGAGGAAAAGAAAGAGTTTCGCCGGAAGCTGCTCGAGGGCGCCCTTCGCGAGCAGCCGGACGACCTGTTTCTGCATCGGCAGTACCAGAGATTCGTGAAAACGTTGGGCGATGCCGAAATCGCCGCTGCGAGCGAGAAATACCGCAAGCTGGTGGATGAGCACCCGGGCGATTCGCTCTACCTGTATCTCTACGGGCTCATGCTCGATGGCCGCGAGACCGACGAGGCGGTGAAGTTGCTCAACCGTGCGCTGGAAACGGATCCCTCCAACCCGTGGCCGCACCTGGCGCTCTCGGATATCTACCAGGACGGGCGGTTGGTAGACAAGCAGAAATCCACGGAACAAGTGACCAGGTTTTGGGAGGTGTGCCCGGGGTCGCTCGATTCGGCGGCGCTGGATGCGGCCATAGAGCGGACCAGCCCGGAGACTGCGGCGAAGATCGCCGCCGGGGTTCGCGCGCGGCTGGCCAAGGTGGATGACCCCAGGCTGCTGGAACGGTACTCCGA
>JBAWDI010000933.1:0-2650 GCA_049590695.1 Bryobacteraceae bacterium | reverse complement strand
GCTACCGCCTCCGCGCGACCCGGGCGAAGCGGTCCCGCTGATCAGCGGATCCGCTGGAGCGCCGCGTTCACCTGCGCCAGATCGAACAACCCCGGATCGAAGTCCTCTCCGACCCAGGTCCGATACTCCTCGTGCTCTTCGTGGCGTGGATCGCGAAGCGCCTCGAGCAACTGGGCATAGCCACCCGTCCCACCGACGTCTTCGGGCGGACAGGCCCGAGCGCCCTCGGTGCAGACGGCGAACTTCAACACCGGCCGGGTCCTCGACGCGTGCTCGACGACCACCTGGTGCTTCCAGGAGTCGCCGAAGTCATAGTCATAGAGGAACTCGCCACCGGGGCGGACCACCTCGGCGAGCGTGTACTCGATCTCGTGGAGCTCGTCGTCGTCCCACTCTTCGACGTGCATCCCATAGAGCGCGTTGCTCATCCTGAACTGGTGGAGGTGGCTGTTCGTCCACCCCATCGCCGTCTGGAAGATCAGGTGCAGCTTGTCGAGCCGGACCGACCCGGGCACGAGCAGCCGCCGCCAGATCTCGGGCTCATGGTCCAACAGGGCGATCCGCATCCAGAACACGTTCGGCTCACCGGGCACACCCTCAACGCTACGCGGCCGCACCAGGCGGAGGGTTCGCCGCGAAGCAACGAATCAGGTGGGGCCAACTCCGGTGAGTTGAGTCCGCCAAAGTGGTGTACAAGCCCTAGGTGACCAACTCGCGCTGAGCACTGCTTCGCGTCGAGCATCCCCCAGACGCGACAGCCACCGCACCAACCTTCAAGAACGACAAGTTCACGAAGGAGAAGATGCGGTGACCGTCAACAACAACATGGGCGCGGCAGAGCTGCTGCGCAAGTACCTGGAGAGCCCAGCTGGTTCCGACCTGCTCGGAGAGATGGTGAAGATGGCAGCTGAGCTGCTCATGGACGCGGACGTCGATGTCATCTGCAACGCCGGCTACAACGAGAGGTCCGACGATCGCCGAAACAGTCGCAACGGGCATCGGGCACGGCGCTGGGACACACGGGCCGGCACGATCAGCCTCGACATCCCAAAGCTTCGCCAAGGCTCCTATCTGCCGAGCCTGTTGGAGCCACGCCGGCGAGCCGAGCAGGCCCTCGTCTCGGTGATCTGCCAGGCCTATGTCGAAGGCGTCTCCACGAGAAGAGTCGACGACCTCGTGAGATCGATGGGCATCGACGGCATGTCCAAGTCCCAGGTCTCCGAGCTCGCCAAGCACCTCGACTCAAAGGTCGGCGAGTTCCGCAACCGTCCCCTGGACGAGGGGCCCTATACCTATCTCTGGTTGGACGCCTTGTTCCACAAGGTGCGCGAGGGCGGACGCGTCGTCTCGTTGGCGACCGTCGTGGCCACGGGCGTGAACGCCGACGGCCACCGGGAGATCCTCGGCGTGGACGTCATAAGTGCCGAGGACGGAGCGGGCTGGACGGCGTTCTTGCGAGGCCTCGTCGCCCGCGGCCTTTCCGGGGTGGCCCTTGTCGTCTCCGATTCCCACGAGGGGCTGAAGAACGCGATCGGCGCCGTGCTGACCGGTGCGTCCTGGCAACGGTGCCGGACCCATGCCATGCGCAATCTGCTCACCCGAGTACCAAAGACCGCCCAGGCGATGGTCGCCACCCTCGTGCGGACGATCTTCGCCCAGGCTGACGCCACCCAGGTCAAAGCACAGTTCGACCGGGTCATCGACCAGCTCGAGGGCCAGTTCCCCGTCACCGCCGAGTTCCTCGTCGACGCCGAGGCAGACCTGCTGGCCTTCTCCTCGTTCCCCTCCGAGCACTGGAAGCAGATCTGGAGCAACAACCCCCAGGAGCGTCTCAACAAAGAGCTCCGCAGGAGGACCGACGTCGTGGGCATCTTCCCGAACCGGGCCGCGTGCATCCGCCTCGTCGGAGCCGTCCTCGCCGAACAGCACGACGAGTGGGCCGTGGCTCGCCGCTACATGAGCCCTGACAGCCTCGCCAAGGCTCGCATGCGCGTGATTGCCGGCAACATCGAACAGGTGAAGGAGGTGGGCAAGACGGCGGAGCTGGAGGCCGTCAGCTAGGGACACGATCAACGGTTGGTGTGGTGGTCGTCGTACACCAGTCGGCCGGACTTGACCGACGCGAATAGACGTCAACGGACACAAGCACCTGCTCAGAGCCGCTCGGTAGACTCTGATGGACACCCAAAGACCGATTTGACTTCTCTGGGGGTCAAGAGGCCCCTGGCTCAAATCTCGGCAGTCACCACGTGTGCTGCAGCGGTATCCGTGGCCAGTCGGGCACAACATGCAGGGGCGGGAGGAGCTACCCCGCTACCCCCGTTATCTACCTATTAGCTCCGGAAGTCCGGTCTTGAATAATGCCGCATTCCATCTGTTCATCCGAGAACGGACGAGACTTGCCGGACGACGTCATTAACAGTCGGAAACGCCTTGGGCAAACTACGGATGAGACGGCTGGGTTCAATACTGGTGGGCGGATAGTTCAAGGGGTCCGAAGTCGAGATCACTGTTGACGCCCGTCGAGTAAGTCACCGAGCACCTCGGCGGCGACCTGGTCTGATGCGGGAACAAAATGGGCGTACACGTTGAGCGTCGTCGCGGGGCGCGCGTGGCCCAAGCGGTTGCTAACGGTGCGCACGGGTACACC
>JBAWDI010000932.1:0-3110 GCA_049590695.1 Bryobacteraceae bacterium | reverse complement strand
AAGCAAGGCCGAGTACTGGTAGATCGCCTTCAATACTTCTTTGGTGAACTCGATTGCCACTTCGATCTCTTCTTGGCTCACCTTTACATACGCCTGAGAGTCGATGTGCCGCATGACCGGCACACGGGCCGTAGCCTTAGTGGATGGTGCCGTCGCCGTCAAAATAGTGCTCCGGGAAAACAACCGAGTCTTCATCGTTCCCGGCTATTTCGGAAGCCTGTCGGAAGTGTATTTCCGTTTTCTCGATAGCGTAGTCAAACCCAATTTCACTCTTCGCGGACACGGGCACGAGAAAGTACCTTTTATGTTTCTGAAATTCCTGCTTGAACCGCGGCAGGTGGGGCGAGTTCGGTTCGGGCGTCATTCTGTGGACCCGCCCAACGACCACGGTCAAGTCTGCGGCGACACTCACTCCGTCCTCGGCGGCACGTTTCAGAGTGTGCGCCGGATTGGACGAAACGTGGACGGAGTACCCCGGATCTTTCCCGAGGATCTCCCCCTCAATGATAGATATCCGTAGTTCTTCGTATTTGTCCACCTTGCCAAGGCGTCGGAGCCACTCTGAGAAGATCTGATTTCCGGCGTCATAATTCTCGAACATTAACCCAACCAGGGGGACCCTCTTCCCCGATGGATCATGTATGAATGCCATTCCCTTCCATTTCGCCGCATCCCATTTTCCTATTTCTATGAAGCTCTGGAAAAAGAAGTCTTCCACTGTTTGATCTCCCTACGCCGTGCGGTCCTCTTCGCGGACCAGCGGGATTCTGGAGCCTGAAAGATGCTCCAACCCCCACTCCTTACAATGGTATTCTATTTTCGGAGAGTAGGTAGGGCCTGTGTCCTCACGATGCGCCGCGCATCCGATTCTCAGTAGGCGAAATTAGAAACCCGTAAGCTATTGATTCTGTTATGGTGGAGGCGGGGGGAGTTGAACCCCCGTCCGAGAAAGCTCGCCATGAAGAGACTACGTGCGTATCCGGCTCATTGATTGTCGGCCACCGCTTCAGAGCCGGCGAGGGCGGCGAAGGCCTAGCCCGATTGGATCTCAGCCGCCGGCTACGGACCGAAGCCTTTGGCCTATCCCGCAAAATGACGCTCACTCACCGCCGCGCGGGCTCAGCGGCTGGAGCGGCCACCTAATTACTTAGGCAGCGTATGCAAACTGCGTATTGGCAGTTTTGGTTTTCCGATCGTTTTACGGGAGCTCGGAACCCGGCACGCCTCCCCACCACGATTCAATCCCGTCGAATCCGTTACGCCCCCACATCGAAAGCGCTTGGCGGGTACTACAATTCCATTCTAGCATGGGGATCGAAAGTCCTATAATGGGAGCATGCGTATGCGGGGTTCATTCGCTCGTCTGCTCTTCGCGCCGGCGCTGCTGCTGTGGGCTTTCACGGCCTACGCGGCCACGGGGGTGCCCATGACCAAGCTCAACGTGGTGGTTACAACCGACTCCGGCCGTCCCATCGACCACGCCGAGGTCGTGGTCCGGTTCGTCAGGGGCCATGCGGTCTTCAAGCTCAAGAAACTGCGCACCACCTACGAATTGCGGACCAACCAGGACGGCGAAGCCAAGGTTCCCGAGATCCCGCAGGGCGAGATCCGCGTGCAGGTGAACGCCAAAGGCTACCAGACCTTCGGACAGATCTTCGACGTCACGGAAGAAGAGAAGACCATCGACATCAAGCTCAACCTGCCGCAACAGCAGTATTCGTCGCATCAATAGACGCCGCCGGGGGCTGAATTCCGGCATCCCGGGGTTCGGCGCAACCAGTGGGCACACGCGTTCAAGATGCCGACGAAATAGGGCGAGGAAAAGCAAGAGGGCCGATTGACAATCGGCCGCAGATTGCCACTCTGCCCCACAGAAGAACAGATAGTAGTACAGGCTAAGCCAGGTCGAATTTCTCCTGGTGGAGTTGCGTGTCGGTCTTGACGATTACGGTCCGGCCGAGAATCTCCTCGAGTTCCTGAAGATAGCTGTTCTGGTTGCTCTTGAGCAGCTTGGCCACCTCGGGCGAGACGCGCAGCATCACGTCCTTGCCCTCCACGGAGCGGGCGATCTTGTGCGCCTCCTGCAGGATTTCGCCCACCACCGTCTGCGGGCTCTTGACGTAACCCGCGCCCTCGCAGTACGGACACGGCGCGCAGAGCGTGCGTTCCAGGCTCTGCTTGACCCGCTTGCGGGTAATGGCCACCAAGCCGAAATCGTTGAACTGGAGAATCTTGTAAGGCGCGCGGTCCACCCGCATGGCTTCCTCGAGCGTTTGCATCACCTTCTGGCGGTTCTTGCGCTCATCCATGTCGATGAAATCGACCACGATGATGCCGCCCAGGTCGCGCAGGCGGATCTGGCGCACGATCTCCTTGATGGCGTCGGTGTTGGTCTTGACGATGGTGTCTTCCAAGCGGTGCGATTTGCCCACGAACTTGCCGGTGTTCACGTCGATGGCCACCAGCGCTTCGGTCTGGTTGATGACGATGTAGCCGCCGGATTTCAGCCATACTTTCGGCCGCAGCGCTTTTTCGATCTCCGCGGTGATGCCGAACTCGTCGAAGATCGGATTCGAGCGCGTATACAGTTTCACGCGACTCACCAGCGCCGGCTGGAACCGCTCGACGAACCGCAGCACGCTCTCGTAAACCTCCTCGTTATCCACCCAGATGCTCTTGAAGTTGGAGGTGAGCTGGTCGCGCAGAATGCGCTCCACCACGTTGAGGTCATGGTGAATCAGCAACGGCGCGGGCCGGCGTTCGGCTTTCTGCCGCATGTCCAGCCACAGGTTGTAGAGGAACAACATGTCGGCGCGAAGCTCCTCTTCGGAGCGCCCTTCGCCCGCCGTCCTCACGATGAAGCCGCCGGAAATCCCGCTGCGATTGTTCTGCAGGATGCGCTTCAACCGGGCGCGCTCATCGTCGCCCGGAATCTTGCGCGATACGCCCATGTGATCCACGGTCGGCATGTAGACCAGGAAACGGCCGGGCAGCGCGATGTGGGAAGTGATGCGGGCGCCCTTCTGGCCGAGCGGCTCCTTGGCGATCTGAACGATAATTTCCTGGCCTTCTTTCAGCAGGTCGCTGATGGATGGCCCGGGGGCTTTCTC
>JBAWDI010000931.1:0-4060 GCA_049590695.1 Bryobacteraceae bacterium | reverse complement strand
GATCGGGATTAGGCAGCAGCGGAAGGTAGATGTCCGGTTCCGCCATAAACTTCCAGCGCGGGAAGCGGAAGTCGGACGGCAGGACTCCGGCGAGCGTATAGGCCTCGCCATCCAGGATGAGCGTGCGGCCGAGCGCGGCGCGGTCGCCACCGAAGCGGCGCATCCAGAAGCCGTAGCTAGCGACCGCGGTGCGAGCCGGGGCTTCGAGCGCGCCGACCAGCGGGGCAGTGCCGAGGACGGCGAACATTTCGGGCGTGATGTGCGCGGCGTTCACCTGCACCGGGTCGCCGCCGGTGAGGTTAGCGGAGCCGGCCATGTAGCCGGCCAGGCTCTCGAAAATCCGGCTCTGCTCCCGCCAGTCGCGGAACATGGGCCAGGACGTGGCGACCATGGCGCGGCCGTGTTCCGTGGGGTCGACCGACATAAGCCGTTCCGGATGCGGATAGGGCAGCGGCCGCAGCACGACGGCATCCATCAGGCTGAAGACGGCGGTGTTGGCGCCGATTCCGAGAGCCAGCGCGGCAACGGCGGCCACCGTAACGCCCGGGCTTCCTCGCAAAACCCGAAGCGCATGGCGAAGGTCCTGGAGCACGGCAATCACCTTGCACACGGCCTGCCAGTCAAACGGCCGCATCTAAAGGATATTTTAGATGTGATCGTCCGTTTATGGGATGCATGTGATCGATACTGGCATCGGCGGCGTCCATGGTCACACCCCTCCGCCCGCCTGGGCGAGCACGGCCGTGCCTGCCGAACTATCGCCTACCGTGCTCGCCAAAGGAACTTCACCGGCTCAACCCGCATGGGGTGTATCCGCTCTGATCATACCAGCGCAGCCTACGGTCAATCACCGTTGGCTGGGGGTCCCTTGTGAAAACCACCGGCGGCAAGACCGCCGGCGCTACCCAACGCGCGCCATAGGCGGCGCGCCGAGAAGCTCACGATCCCGAAGAAGACGGCGAAGCTGATCAGAATCACGGCGAGCTGGCGCCGAGGCGAAAGGCGCGTCACGGCCGGTCCCGGGCTGCCACCGAATTCGAGCGAGACGCGCAGATGGACGGCGGAGGATTGGGCGGCGTGGTTGTCCACCACGATGGCGTAGTCGTCGGGCCAGTGAACGTAGTAGGCGAGGTTGCCGGATGAAGCCAGGGGCGTCACCGTCATGACGCCGTGCGGTCCGCCGCCGCGCAGCCGTTCGAGATCCTGGCTGCGCATCAAAGCGATGCGCGCCTGTCCGGAGCCAGTCAGCACCTGGAAAGTGGCGGAAACCAGGGCCGGCTGCTGTTTGAGAGTGAAGTCCACGTATCGCCACTCGTTGGCTGGGATCTGGTACACCTCATCCACCAGTTCGACGCTGGCGGGCGCGGCCAGCAGTATCCCGGCCAGCGCTACAATAAGGACCATGACCGACAGTATGGCACAGCCCCGGGGAGGGCTGGCTTCGCTGGAGTTGCCCGGCTGGAAAACCGCGCTGAACTGGGCGGCCGCTATTCTGCTTTCGCTTTTGTTCCTGGTCTCGGGCCTTTGGAAGGTCACCGACGCGCAAGGCGCGGCCGTGCGCATGGCGGAGGCCAGAGTGCCGGAGTCACTGAGCCTGGCGGCGGCGCTGGTGTTCGGGATTGTCGAGACGCTGGGCGGCGTGCTGTTGCTGGTGCCGCGGTTCCGGCGATGGGGCTCGATTCTCACGGGGTTCCTGCTGCTCGCCTTCCTGGCGTATTTCGCGGTGAATTACAACCTGCTGCGAGGCGCGGATTGCAGTTGCTTCCCGTGGGTGAAGCGGGTGGTGGGCCCGGGCTTCTTTATCGGCGACGGCCTCATGTTGCTGCTGGCGGTGTTGGCGGGAATCTGGTCGCGTCCGCCGGAAAGCCTCCGGAGCGCCATTCTGGTGCTGGGCGCGGTGGTGGTGTTCGCGCTGGTTTCGTACGGAGCGGCCGCAGTGCGGCAAACCGGGGTGAAAGCGCCGGAGAGCATCCTGGTGGACGGCCAGCCGTACTCGCTGGAACATGGCAGGATCTTCCTGTATTTCTTCGACCCGGAGTGTATGCACTGTTTCGACGCCGCCAAGCGCATGTCGCACTTTAATTGGGGCGACACGAAAGTGGTGGCCATTGCCGTCCAGCAGCCGCAGTACGCGGCGCAGTTTTTGCAGGACACCGGTCTGAGAGCGGCCATTTCGACGGACCTCCAGAAGCTGAAGCAAGTCTTCCCCTACGCGGGCACCCCGGCGGGCGTGGCCCTGGAGAACGGCCGTGAGAAAGCGTCGCTGACGAAGTTCGAGGGCGAAGAACCGGCCGCCACGCTCAAGCAACTCGGCTTGGTGTACTGAAACCCGATGAACCTGCTGATCCCCAACCTGGGAACCACATCCCTGAAGTACCAGATTCTGGAAATGCCGTCGGAGAAGGTGCTGGCGAAGGGCCGCGAGGAGCGCGTCGGCAATTACCGGGACGCCATCGCGCGCATCTCGACGGGCGGGACGCCGATCGATGCGGTGGCGCTCAAAGCGGTACATGGCGGCCCGAAGTATCGCGGAACCTTTGTGGTGGATGAGGGCGTGGTGGAAGCGCTGCGCCAGTTCCTGCCCGCCGCGCCCGCACACAACGCCATCTACCTGACGGCCATCGAAGCCTTCCGGCAGGCCATGCCGGGGGTTCCGATGGTGGCCGCCTTCGAACCGGAGTTCCACACCACCATGCCGGAACACGCGCGGCTGTACGGAGTTCCCGGCGCCTGGCTGGAAGAAGGCGTGGCCAAGTACGGGTTCCACGGAGCCTCGCATCAATACATCGGCGAACGCGCGGCCGCGATGTTGGGGCGCCAGGTGAAGCTGGTGAGCTGCCACCTGGGGGGCAGCTCGTCGATGTGCGCGATCGACCGTGGACGGTCGGTAGACACGACCATGGGGTTCTCACCGCAATCGGGCCTGGAGAACGCCACGCGCCACGGCGACCTGGACGTCTTCGCCGTGCTCTACATGATGGAGCGCCACGGATGGAGCACGGAGGAGGTTCGAAACCAGCTTGCCAGGGGCGGCGGATTGACGGGCCTCTCGGGCGTCCCGGGCGGCGATGTGCGCGACCTGGAGGCCGCCGCAGCCGAAGGCAGCCGCCGCGCGGAACTGGCTCTCGAGGTCTTTGTGTACGAGGTGAAGAAGACCATCGGAGCGTTCGCGGCGGCCATGGGCGGATTGGAGGCGGTGGCGTTCACGGGCGGGATCGGCGAGAACTCGGCGCGGCTGCGGTGGGCCTGCTGCGCAGGGCTGGAATTCCTGGGGATGCGGCTGGACCGGGCGAAGAATGAATCGGGAAGCGGAGACCGGGTGGTATCGGCGGACGACTCACGCGCCACCATTCTGGCGCTGGCCGCCAACGAAGAATTGATCGTGGCGCGGCGGGCGTACAGATTACTTAGCTGTCGCGGCGCTTGAAAGCAGGCCGAGTACCACTCGGCCGCAGGCTGCCAGCCTGCCCCACAGAATTACTTAGCTATCGCGGCGTTTGAGGGTGGGGCGCTCGTCCTGGTCGGTCTTGGGCGTGGTGCCGTCGTCGTTCTGGTCTACGGGACCGTTGCCGCTGCCGGGGGCGCGGCGCAGACGCGGACGGCCGTCGTCCTTGGTGATATCCACCTTGCGGTGATTGTGAAGCATGTTCAGCCGGGCCTTCACATCGTTGAACTCGGAAGTGTTCACCACGTACTCGGGCTTGGCCACCAGGATCTTATTAATCTCGTTCTGGGCGGCCTTGATGCGGTCGTCCGTCATGGGATGCGTGGAGAAAACCTTGGCCATGGTGCCGGGCTTCTTCTTCTCGAGTGTCTGGATCTTCTCGAAGAAGTCGACAAACGCGGTGGGATCGTAGCCGGACTTGTAGAGATACTGCAAGCCCAGGTAGTCGGCTTCCTTTTCGAAGGCCTTGGTAAACTGCAGAAAGCCCATGGGGATGGCCAAACCGGCGCCTTGCCGGATGATATAACCCGTCCATCCGCCCATGAAAATCAGCGGAATGGTGCCGATGTTGATGAGCTCCCCGCGGGTGGCCTGCCGTGTGCCGTGGCGCGCGGC
>JBAWDI010000930.1:0-2822 GCA_049590695.1 Bryobacteraceae bacterium | reverse complement strand
GGTCCTGATGATCGCCGTTACCGCGGTTTGGATCAACCAGATCAGCATCTTTCTCATCCTGCTGCCGCTCTATTTGGCCGTCCTCGGATTGCTCGCCGTCGGCCTGGGATGGATCGTCGCCAGTCTGCACGTGTTTCTTCGGGATACCGCGCAAGTGCTGAGCGTCGTCCTGACTTTTTGGTTCTGGCTGACGCCGATTTTTATTACCGATAAACAGTTTCCGCCCTGGGCCCGCTTTCTGCTGGCGGCCAACCCGCTGTACTACGTGGTTCGCGCGTACCGGACGATTCTGCTCGGCTCCGCCATGCCGGACCTGGAAGATCTGGCCATCGCCACCGCGTATGGCCTCGCCATCTTCCTCGCCGGAGGGCTTTTCTTCCGGCACATGAAACGCGGGTTCGCCGACGTTCTATAGCAGCGGCAAAATGCGGTCGGGCGTGCGCGGCGCCACCCTCTCCAGGTTGGCGTAAAGCGCAATCGTCGGGTCATCCGCCTGGCGCAGTTCCTCCGCCACGCGCCCCGCCCCCGCCGGGTCCAAGGCTACTCGCCCGATGAGCGCGCTGACCGGCATAAACCACTCCAGGCGGTTCTCCCGTTGAAACCGGTTCTGCTTCAGGTAGTCGAGCGTGGCGCGCAGCGCCAGTTCGCGATCCGGGCCATCGAAGACCAGGTTCAACAGGGCGCTATACGCCTCGGATTTCACGCGGAAGTGCTCGGTGGCGGTGGGCTGCGCTCCAGGGGCGCTCTCCGGCCACCGGGACAAGGCCGCGAGAAGGTCCCGAACCTTCGCGCGCCATGCCGGCGCCTTCTTCTGCTCGGGCGTGTATGCCATGCCGTTTTCGCCCAAGGCCAGCCCCCGGCACTGTTCCGCGATGGCGCGGCATTCGGCGTCCTCGCACATGCGCAAGCCGACAGCCACGCCTTCCAACCGGGCAGGCGTCGATTCTTCCTCCTGAATCGGTTGTAGCGGCGCCAGGCGGAGGTGTCGATTGAAGAACCCCACGGCGTCCTGGGCCTCCCGATCGAGAGCCTGCTCGCTGGCCAGGCCCAAAGACAACGCGTTGCCCGTCATGGAATCATCGTCGGCGCAGCGCGCCGCGGAGAGGTTGTTCACCAGGTAGAGGCGGTAGGCCTCCAGCAGCGGCAGCGGCGACAACTGGCGCCGCTTCGACTCCTCGACCAGCGCCAGAATCTGCTTGCCCGCCGGCATCGAATAGGCAAACGACCGGTCGTCGCCCGAAATCTTGCCCAGTGCCTCCGCGAACGATGTCAACAGCGCCCGGAAGTCGGCGTCCTTCACGCTGGCCGCCGCCAGCATCCGCGCCACCGGCGCCACCTGCACCGGGGATGTGATCGCGCCGGCCAACCGTTCCAGCAACCGGAATGGCTCGCCTGCCTGAGCTTCCTGGGCCGTGAACGACTGGCGCGCAATGCTTCCGAGCGTGTCGTAGAACCTTCCCACGTCGTAGATCAGAAAGTCGTCGCACTTCAGCGGCGGAGTCTTCGGAGGCGGCGTCTGGAGAAACAGGTCCCTGGCCTTTGGGGCGTCCAGTGGAAGCAGCCCCTCGATGGCCCGCAAGCGAAGCGACATGGCATCCAGGTCCAGCCCGTAGGCGCGGTTCAAAAAAACGGCGGGGCTGTCCGGCCGCACGAAGGTGGCGTGCCGTTTGTAGGGCTGCTGGGCGCCGGAGGCCCTCTGGAAGGCCTGCTCGAGCAGTTCGATTCTGCGAGCCTTTTCCAGTTGGCCGAGAGCGGCGATCCGGATCATGGCATCGGCGGCAAACTCCGCCGGCGCCGCGCGCGCCGCATCCAGCACCGCATCGAGGCCCACCGGCGCGTCCGCGGCCGCGCACAGCAGGGGCAGGAGAATCACAGCAAGGGTCTTCATGTTTCAGGTATGCGCTACTATTTTACCCTTGCTCCGAGGTGCGGCCAAGCGGAAGGGAGGTTTCGCCGTCAACTGCCGCCGGCTGTTGAGTTGGCGGAGACCAGGTCGTTACCCTCCTTGGTCCAGATGCCGTGCACGCTGGCTGCTCCATTGTAAGCGAACGCCAGGCACGCGATCGCAATGAAGAAGAGGATAATGGCGTACTCCACCAAGTCTTGCCCTTCCTCTTCCAGCAAGAAGTCACGCAGCCGCTGCGCCATATCAGCCTCCTCGCCCATTACACCCCATGACGCGGCATTCCGCAAGGGTTATGGGAGAAGGCAGTACTGTACTGGATCTAGTTCGCCATTCGCTAGTAGGCAAGCGCTAACCGGGCGGAGTATTCCTCCGATAACGCATACTCACGCTGGTTAGTCATTCAAGGCTATCCAATGATAGTAGGTTCCGCATCTGGCGCGGGCCTCTTGCGGGTGGTTCTTGGAGCGCGCCGCTGGGCCGTGCCGGCCCCCGTTATTGACCCACGTTTGTAAACGGGGTGGGCGTCCGCCGAGCGCCTTCAGGCTTCTCCCTTGTCCGTAACGGACCAGGAGCTTGCACACCAGCGCGTCATGATCGAGTCGGACCCCCTATTTTGATAATGTTGGATCAAAATAGGTGGACCAGCGTCGGCATCGCAAACGCGCTCCTGGAAGATATTTTAGCACGCGCCGCCGGGTTCCCCGAACTTCCCGCCACCAGGCGCTTGAATTTCGGTCTCAATGGACATAGCATTGAATGCAGAGGATCGGATTTTCAGATGAAACTGTCTTTTGTAGTTCCGCTACTCGTGGCCGCGAGCTTCGCAGCCTACGCTCAACAGGCGATGCCTCGAATGGTCTCCGTCGATCCGCCCAACGGAAAGAAGGGAGATGTGATTGCCATCACGGGTGAGAAC
>JBAWDI010000929.1:0-2208 GCA_049590695.1 Bryobacteraceae bacterium | reverse complement strand
CTTTTACATCTGCCCGCCGCACATTTCGAGAATCTCGATGGTCTCCAGACAGCCCTGCGCGGTGCTGTTGGTCGATAGGCCGGGGACCTCGTCAATCGCGTTCAGAACCTCCGGGCCCTTGAAACTGGTGGTGGCGAAGCTTGCCAGGCGCAGGCCGCTCAAGGCCTTCTTGGCGAACGCCGGGTTCTTCGTCAGCATGTATGCGTAGGCCGCCAGGCGTCCTCGCGCATATTGGCCGTCGGCGCCCTCGCTCCCCGTGGTCATATCCTTGGCCACTACCGCCTTGGGCGCGCCGGACAGCCGGCAGTATTGGTTCCACGCCTTGTGCCAGCCGGCGTTGTCGATCAGCGTATTCAGTTCGAACACCACTTCCGCGCCGCCCTGGATGGTGGTCAGGTTGTAGGTTCCGAAACCGTCTTCCACCAGCGGATAGAGCTTGCCGGTGGCGGGATCGTAGCCGTACAGGTTGTTCGGACCCGTCATGAACCAATAGGGCATTTTGGCGATGGAATCCATGCCGGCGATGATCTTGTCGCGATACTTGGGCTCGCCGGTGCGCTCCCACTCCGTCATCCAGTTGCCGATGAACGACAGCCAGTCCGGCCCGCCGCGGACGCGCCCCGGATACGGAATCGGCCCGGTGCGCGGGGAGGCCAAGCGCATGGTGTCGATTTCCGTGGTCTTGTAGTCCGCGTCCACCACCTCGTGCATCACGTCGCCGGTGCGCTCATCGGTGGTCAGGTAGTAGTAATACCGGCGAAATGCCGCCTGGCTGATGCGCGGTTCCTTGGCGCCGCAGCCCCAGTGGCGCACGTTGTGGCGCGAACCGAGCGGCGCGAAACGTCCCAGGTGATAGGTGTCGACTTCCGTGGTATGGCGCGTCATGGCCTCGGCCATGCGGAAGATGTCGGCCCGCCCGCTGCGCAGGAAACTCGACCACAGCCACATGTCGGTGCCCAGCTCGGTGTTGTCCCAGGCGTAGCCGCCCACGTCGTAGCGCCACTCGTGGCGCTGCGCGTCATGCTGGTGCATCACGTCGCCATAATCCCAGAAGCCGTACCAGTGCCGCTGCTCCACCTCTTTGCGATAGATCGCGAAGGCGGCGTCGAGCCGTTCTTCGAGTTGCCGTTTGGCGGGGGTCGAACGGTCCGGCAGGCTCCAGATGCCGAAGACTTGCGCGGCGTGGATATATTGCGGTGTAGTCACCAGCAGGGGCGGCTCCTCGGCAATCCTGGCCTGCCGCGCCAGATCTTCATTGGCCGGGACGGCGGCGCTGGGGAAGAGCGTCATCTCGCTGGTGCGCGCCACGCCGTGCGGAGTGCTGAAGCCCGGCTGCACGTCTTCATAGCTGGAATCCAGGCCGTGGGCCCGGGTGTCGTAGTGGCGCAGGTCCATGGCGGCGGCGTCGGGCGACCACAGCCAGACGTACAGATCGGCCGCTTCGCCGGAGGCCTTCTGAACCTCGAGCGAGGCGGGGTAGGATTGCCAGAAGTTCTTCACGCCCACGGCCAGGCCGCCCGAGACGTCGCCGATGAAGACCAGCCCGGAAGCGCGCCGTCCGGCAATCGCGGCCAGCCAGCAGCTTTGCGGATTGGTGCGTTTCTGGATGGTGAAACCGTCGGCGTTGGGTTGCACCAGCTTGTAGGCGTCCCACACCGCCCAGTCGGTGAGCAGCTTCTGCCCGCGCTGGTCGAAGGCCTCCTTGTTGGGGATGCGCTTGCCCGCCAGTTGGTCGGGGTAGGCGTTGCCGCCGCCGGGCAGCATGAGCGGACGCGCGCTGGCCGGCTCGATCGGTTCGGCCCACAGTCCATCGCCCTCGCCCGAAAAACGAACGTGGCGGTTGTGGATCTGCTCGCGCATCGGCACCGAGAAGGCCACGCCCAGGCCGCGGATGAAGTCCTTCTGATCGTCGCCATCGAAGACGATGGTGTGCACCAGTCGCACCTGAACCATCCCGGCATAGAAATACAGGCGCACGGTGAAGGGAAGCCACTCTCGCGCGCCGGTATCCGCCTTGTGAACGCCCTCCATCTTGACTACGGCGCGCACCGGCCCCGTCTGTTCCACCGTCACCTTACGGATGCTGCTGGTGAAACCCGAGCGGTCGTCTAGTGTGCACGCCAGGCGCCCCTGGCGCGCCACCACGCGGCCCTCCATGGTCATGGAGTCGATCAGGAACGCGCCCTGCTTGGGGATGCGGCATTGCAG
>JBAWDI010000928.1:0-2543 GCA_049590695.1 Bryobacteraceae bacterium | reverse complement strand
TTGCGGCCGCGCGGCAGCACGGTGGTCTGGTCGGCCGACCTGGATGGCGACGGTTCCACGGAATGGGTGCTCGAGTCTCAGAAAGTCCGCGCCATTTTCTCGGGGCAGGATGGCGGCCGATGGATGGAATTCACGTGGAAGGACACCAACTTGAATTTCCTGCCCGAGCAGGGCCTTTTCGCCGGCCCGGGACCGGTGGAGGTTCGCGCCGCGGACGATACCCTGGAGTTCACCGGCAACGGCTGGAAGCGCACCGCCCGGCTTTCGGAGACCACGCTGACTATCGAGCAAAGCTCACCGCTGCCCGCCGATCGACTGAGTCCGGAAAAGCGCGGGGGGGCGACACTGACGATTGCGCGGCCGTCGGCGGCGCGGGCGACGTATACGTTGAATTGAGGGGGGAAGCAAGGGGCAGGGCAGCCGCGGCAACTGGGTTAACCCTCGCGCCGGCGGCCTTCCTCACCCTCCCCGCCCAGGGAGAGGCACACGTTCAAGACCAGCGCCAGCACGGTTCCGAACGCGATGCCGGCGATGTTCACGCCGGCTACTGTCAGACCTTTGATCCCCAGGCCGGTGGCGGCAATCAGCGAGGCGCCGGCTATGACTAAGTTTTTGTGGTCGGAGAAATCTACCCGCGCGTCGATCCAGATGCGCACTCCCATCAGGGCGATCAGACCGTAGAGGATCAGCGTGATGCCGCCCAGCACCGGGTTGGGTATGGATTGAATGATGGCGCCGAACTTGGGGCAGAGTCCCAGCAGAATCGCGATTGCCGCCGCCATGATGAAGTTGTAAGTGCTGAAGACCCGCGTGATGGCCATCACGCCCATGTTCTCGGCGTAGGTGGTTTGCGGGGTCCCGCCGCCCATCGCGGAGACGAAAGTGGCCAGCGCGTCGCCCAGGTAGGCGCGGCCAAGCTGGGGGTTGAGGTCGCGGCCCATATAGCCTGAGATGGCGGCGATGTGGCCCTTGTTCTCCGCCACCAGCACGATGAACACCGGCGCGATCACTAGAATCGCGCTCAGGCTGAAGGCCGGGGCGCGGAACGGCGGCAGGCCGATCCAGGCGGCGGTTCGAATGTGGTCCACGGCATGCGGGTCCAGAATCCCGAAGAACGCGGCCAGCGCGTAGCCCACAATCACTCCTATCAGAATAGGCAGAAGCCGTATGAAGCCCCTCAGGTAGACGGAGACCAGGGCGGCGGTCAGGAAGGTGGCGGCGGCAATGGCCAGGCGGGTGAAATCGGCGGCGGTCGCGACCGTCAAGTCGGCGTTGACGGCGTTGGCTATCGCCGAGGGGGCCAGGTTCACGCCGATAATGGCCACCACCGCTCCGGTGACCACCGGCGGCATCAGGCGGTCGATCCACGCGGGGCCCCAGTGCATGGTCGCCAGCGCGGCGGCGGCGTAGAGAACCGCGGCCCCGGCGATGCCGCACAACGCGAATGGCACTTTGGATGGGTCGCCGCCGGTCACCGCCAGAACCGGCCCTATAAAGGCGAAGCTCGGACCCAGGTAGCTGGGAACTTTCATGCGCGTGGTGAGGATGAAGATGAGGGTTCCGACGCCGGTGAAAAACAAAGCCAATTGCGGGTTGAATCCCATCAGGATGGGGCCGAGCACGGTGGCTCCGAACATGGCCACCACGTGCTGCATCCCCATGGGGACCAGGCGCGCAAAGGGGATCTTATCTTCCGGATAGAGGATCTGGTCTTGAGCCAATCAGGGCGTCTCCTTCAATTTCAGCGCCAGCTTTTCCGCCGTCAGGGGCATCGAGTTGAAACCCACGCCGGTGGCGTCCTCAATGGCGTTAGCCACCATCGCGGCCGCCGGGATCATGGTGTGCTCGCCCATGCCGCGCGCGCCGAACGGGCCGTCCGGCTGCGGCGATTCGACGATCAGCGGGATCACCTCGGCCGGAATGTCGAGCGCCGTCGGAATCTTGTAGTCCGCGAAGCTCGGGTTCAGCAGCCGCCCATTTTCGTCGAAGCGCATATCCTCATAGAGCACGGTGGCGAGGCCTTGCAGCAGGCCGCCGGTAATTTGCCCCTTGATCAGATCGGGATTGATGGCCTTGCCCACGTCCACGGCCAGGGCCGCCTTGAGGATTTTGGTCTTGCCGGTTTGCGTGTCCACTTCGATGACGATGCCGCCGGCGCCGGTAGTGTAGTGGACGTTGGGGTGCCCGCCTTGGCCGGTTTCCGGATCGCTCACGGCCGAGGAGAACTCCGGCATGAACATGCCGCGGCCCATGATGGGGCCGCCTCTGAAGGTGTGGTCGGGGACCTCGATGCCGCCGATCACGAAGTCCTTGAGCGCCAGCTCCCAACCGGGCTGGGTGCGGCATTTCACCATCTCCCGTTCCAGGTAGAGGTCATCCTTCTTGAAGTCGAGGGCGCGCTCGATGAGATCGAAGATCTGCTGGCGCGCGTCCAGCGCCGCCTTTTGGACCGCGTTACCGCAGCCCCAGGTGACGTGCGAGGCCACGGTCTGCCACTCGTAGGGGTTGCGGTCGGTGTCCGGGGTCTCGACGCGGATCTTCGA
>JBAWDI010000927.1:0-2659 GCA_049590695.1 Bryobacteraceae bacterium | reverse complement strand
GGGGTATTCGGCTTTGGCCGCCTCCACTACCCGGTCGATGTAGCGCGCAAAGTTCCAGGCCATGAAGATCTCATCCGCCGCCCTGACCTTGCCAAACACCTCTTCCCAGGTACCGGAGGTCTTGAAGCCGGCCGCCTCCCACACCTTGCGCAACTCCGGAATCAGGGTGTCCTTGTGCTGCTGGAGGTAGTCCATCAGCTCTTTCGGGACCGGGCCTTCGAAGGCCTTATTGGCCAGGGGCGAGCGGTCGCGGGTGTCGCCCTGCATTCCCGTTTCGTTCTCCACCTGGATCATGATGACGGTATGCTGCTGGCCATCCACTGCCTTGATATGCCGCATCATGGCCGCCAGGGCGCGAGCGTCGGCGTCCCGGGTGGCCTCGCCGAAGGGGCTCAAAAGTTCGATGTTCAAAGGCCCTGTGACCGGGCTGCGCGTCGTTCCGAACACGGGCCAGGGCGTGTTGTCCCCTACCATCTGGGCGCGCGGGAAGCGCTCGAAATCCCTCTTCACCCAGTCGGGCGGGTAGCTGGAGAGGCCGTTCTTCCAGGTTGCGAACCACAACAGCACGAGACGCATGTTGTGGCTCCGCGCGCCCTGGATGATGCCATCCAGCACGCTGAAGTCGAACTTCCCTTCCCGCGGCTCGATCTGGTTCCAGGAAACGCCCGCCAGGACGGTGTTGAGTTTGGTCTGAGCGACGAGCCTCGGCCATACCGCTTTCATGTACTCAACGCTGGTGGCGCTGCTGTTGCTCAATTCTCCGCCCAGAGCCAGGAACGGCTGACCGTCGACGATGAGTTGGGTGGCCGTGCCCTGCTTCCGCAAGTGAGGGATGCCGGAAGTTTGGCCCTGACCGGCGACGAGGGCCAGAGGGCATACGAGAGTGGCGAACAACAGAGCTCGAGGTTTCATGGCGATCTCCTTTGCAAGTTCACTGGCGAATCAAAACAGCGTTTGCCGACGCGCGCGGCTCCCATCCGCGACCGTTAGAAGCCGTGAAAGAATGGGCAAGCTAAAGCATGCCCCACCAACCCCTTACCGGTAGCGATATAACGTGAAGTGCTGGATGCCCATGGTGCGCAGCGAGAGACTCTGACCCTGCGCGTCGTCGTCACCCGCCAGACGGCGTCCCGGGACCCAGCGGCCGTCCACAAACTTGCCTTCCTCGACAGTGGCCAATCCGGCGAGCGGAAGCCCCGGCGTGTGGGGAGAAAAGACGACGCTTACGCCGCTGCCGGCCGCGAAATACTCGTCTGGACCGGCGGCAATGAAAATGGCGGCCGCGGAGGGCTGGACGGGCTGCGGCGATGGCGTCCCAGCAGCCGTGGGTCCTCGGGGCCTCTGGGACCCGACGTACAGCGTGTAGTTGCCCACCGCGATCTTCCGCGGCGGGTCGTTGGGGCCCAGCAAGACGGCGGACATGGTGCCGTCGCCCTGGTGTTTCAGAATCAGGGGCGTCAATTGCGAGAGGAGATCGTAGCCGAACACGTCGGGATCCTTACCCACCATGCTGTCAATGCCAAACGGGGAGAAGCCGAGTGCGTCGTGGCGTCCGAAGACGTAGAGCGCTTTGCCTTGGAGATCCTGCCCACCCCCCGTCTCGGCGATGAACAGCGGGTTCCCGGATTGGGCATACCGGGCGCAAAAGCCGGCGAAGTCGGGGCTGTAAATGTCGGCCGCCAGCAGATCGATTCGCGGCGCTCCGGCTCTCCAGACGTCCATGGCGTCGGGCATGGCGCCACCACTCTGTCCGCCTCCGTGGAGGGGCGCGGGTGCCGTCCCAAATCCTAACTGCGGGCAGTTGGTGAACATCGGTATGGGGTATTCGGCTTTGCCCGCCTCGACCACCCGGCCGATATAGCGCGCGAAGTTCCAGGCCATGAAGATTTCATCCGCCGGCCGGCCCGTGCCGAAGACCTCTTCCCAGGTTCCGGAGGTTTTGAAGCCGGCCGCTTCCCACACCTTGCGCAACTCCGGAATCAGAGTGTCCTTGTGCTGCTGGAGGTAATCCATCAACTCCTTCGGAACGGGCCCCTCGAAAGCCTTATTGGCCAAGGGCGAGCGGTCGCGGGTGTCGCCCTGAAATCCGGTTTCGTTTTCCACCTGGATCGCGATGACGGTGTGGTCGCGGCCATCCACAGCCTTGATGTGCCGCATCATGGCCGCAAAGGCGCGGGCGTCGGCATCGCGGGTGGCATCGCCGAAGGGGCTGAGCAGTTCGATGTTCAAAGGCCCCGTGACGGGGGTGCGCGGCGCTCCGAACACGGGCCAGGGCGTGCTATCGCCTACCATCTGGGCGCGCGGGAAGCGGTCGAAATCCCTCTTCACCCAGTCGGGCGGGTAGCTGGAGAGACCGTTCTTCCAGGTGGCGAACCACAACAGCACGAGGCGCAGGTTGTGGCTCCGGGCGCCCTGGATGACGCCATCGAGCACGCTGAAGTCGAACTTCCCTTCCTGTGGTTCGATCTGGGCCCAGGAAACGCCCGCCAGGACGGTATTGAGTTTGGATTCGACGATCTTGGGCCAGAGCGGCTTCATGTACTCGAGGCTGGTGGCGCTGTTATTGTGCAGCTCTCCGGCCAGCGCCAGGAACGGTTGGCCGTCGACGATGAGTTGAGTGGCCGTGCCCTGCTTCCGCAAGTGAGGGATATCGGAAGTT
>JBAWDI010000926.1:0-11312 GCA_049590695.1 Bryobacteraceae bacterium | reverse complement strand
CCGTGGCGCAGCCTCTCAGGCTGCCGTATCCGCACTCTTGCGGAGATGTTTTGTGGGCCGCGAACCATGCGTCCCGATGAGTCGGGGATGCCCTCTGGGCCCGGCAGACTGAGAGTCTGCGCCACGGTTCTTCACTGGGCTTCCGGAACGGGCGGCTCTGAAGCCGCGGGCTCCGCGGCGCGCGGCAGGTACACCGGGAACCTCGCCAGCAGCGCTCCGTAAAGCGCGTGGCCCAGAAACGTGGTCCGCTCGGTGTCGAGCAGAACGACGAGCGGCGATACGGCCTTGGCCACCAAGTGGAACGCGACGTAATACCAGCACAGGGCGAACGCGATACTCGCCAGCGCCAATCGCGGCTGCGGCAGCCGGCCGCCCAGCGCTATCGCAAACCCGGCACCCAGCAGGCTGTACAAGAGGACGTAGAGCGCCAGGCCGGAAACGGTGCTGGCGCCAAATCCCCGGCGAATCGCCGCGTTGCCGTAGAACACGCTGGCCATCAGGTTTTCCGGCGTCCAGAAGCTGCGGCGCTGCCAGACGGCGCTCGCTCCCATCCACGCCAGCATCCACCAAACGCCCACCATGCCCGCCTGAAGCCCGGCTAAAAATGCGGAGAGAGATTTCGCGAAACGGTGCTCCGTGGCGGCGGCCATAAGATTCAGCCTATACTGACAAGTAGGCCAAAGGCAAAATTAAATCGATGCGGCGAGTAGTCATCACGGGAATCGGCGCGGTCAGCCCCAATGGTATTGGGCGGGAGCGCTTCTGGCAAGCCACGCGAAGCGGCGTGAGCGGGGTGCGCAGGATCACCCGCTTCGATCCGTCGGGTTTGGCCGTGCAAGTGGCGGGCGAAGTGCCCGATGAATTCGACGAGAAACTGTACGTCGATGTCAAGGACCGGCCGCATGTTTCGCGCGCCGTGCCGCTGGCGGTGGCCAGCGTCGGCGAAGCCCTGGAAGACGGGGGCGTGGATGCCGGCTCCATGTCGCGCGACCAACTGCGCGGCATCGGCGTGATTGTCGGCTCCGGCGGCGGCAGCATGGATTTCACCGAAGAGCAATACCGGCTCTACTACACCGGCCACCTGAAGCAGTGCAGCGTCTACACCATTCCCACCGGCACCATCGGCACGCTCGCCAGCGAAGTCTCCATGCGGTTCGGTTTCCGCGGGCTGAGCCACATCGTCTCCACCGGCTGCACGTCCTCCACCGACGCCCTGGGCTATGCCTATCGGAATATCGGGGCGGGCGTTCTGAACATGATGGTGGTGGGCGGAGTGGATTCGCCCATTGCCCCCCTCATCATGCGCGGCTTTCAGCTCATGCGCATCATGACCTCGAGCTGGAACCACGAGCCGCAGCGCGCTTCCCGGCCCTTCTCCAAGGATCGCGACGGGTTCGTCATCGCCGAAGGCGCCTGGTTCTTCATCGTCGAGGAAATGGAGAGTGCCAAGGCGCGCGGCGCACGCATGTACGGCGAGATCGCCGGCTACGGCTCGACGTGCGAAGCGTTCCACCGCGTGCGCTTGGAGGAATGCGGCGAAGAGCCCGCGCGCGCCATCGGCCTGGCGCTGGGCGAAGCCGGCCTTCCGCCCACCGCCGACCAGTACATCAATTACCACGGAACTTCGACGGAGCTGAACGACCGCATCGAAACGCGCGCCACCAAGCTGGCGTTCGACGGGCACGCCTACAAGCTGGCCGGCTCGTCGTTGAAGAGCCTGATCGGCCATCCCCAAGGCGCGTGCGGCGCCGCCGGCGTGGCGGCCACGCTGCTGGCCATGCGGGATGGCGTTGTGCCGCCCACCATCAACGTGGACCAGCCCGATCCCGAGTGCGACCTCGACTACGTGCCGGAGGCCGGCCGGCGGCTCGAGATCGAGTACGCCGTGGGCAACTGCATCGCCTTCGGCAGCAAGAACTCCGCGCTGGTGCTGCGCAAGCTGTAAGATCAATCGGGCCGTGCCGCGTGCCCCCGTTTCGGAGGATCTCCCATGAACTTACTCCGTTCGCTTCTTCTCGCGGCCGTTATGGTCCGAACCGGCTTGCAGACCAACCTTGCAATTTCCACCTATTTGAAAGACGGCTTCACGCCTACCGCCATCGCCTCCGACTCGCAGGGCAACATCTACCTCGCTGGCAGCGCTGTGATTGACGCGGCCTCGCAGGCCACCGCCGCTGTGGTGGCGAAGCTCGATCCGAAAGCCACCCAGTATCTCTATCTCGCTTATCTCGACAGCGGCGCCAGCGACCGAAGTCTCCCATTCCGCTGCGCAGCATGGTGCACGATATCGGACCGGTCCTCACCCATCGGGTGCGGATCGTGCGACTGGCGCTGGAGGGCAAGACCACGACCCAGATCTGCGCCGTCATGCATCACTCGCCGGCCGCGGTGACCAACTACGTCTCCACATTTACGCGCTGTGCGCAATTGGCTGAGCGCGGCTTGCAGCCATCAGCCCATCCAACAAAAGCTAGCCTGCAAGCCCTCTCAAATACACGGCAGTGGGTCACTTTCGGAGGCCGATCCTGGACCCCCTGCCGGGGTAACCGGCGATCCGACGCGAACGGGGCCGGACCGCTCAATGCCACTTAAATAAGCCGCTGCGGCGTCCAGAATAAATCGTGGGGCGGTCCGCGGCGCCCCGTGGAGCAGGCGTTTCGCCTGCCATGCCGGTATTCCTACCGGCATTCCCCGAAGAACGTCGGCACGGACGCCGACGTGGCAACCTAAAAGGTCGCTCCACGGATCGAGCGCAGGCGCATTTCTTGCGTCGCACCACACTGGGCTTATTTAAGTGGCATTGGCCGGACCGCTTCCCACACCGTCTCCGGACCGCCAGCCGTCACCAGTACAGGAAGGGGACGGTACGTCCACTTGAACCGTTGTAGACTCGGATTATGAAGCCTGCGCACCGCTTGACCGCCATCATTTTTGGTAGGGCATGCTTTAGCTTGCCTGGAACGTGAGGACGACGGTCTTGTGGCGTTGTGCCCGGAGCTCGATATTGCGAGCGAGGGCGCATCGATTGAAGAAGCGCGAGTCAACCTGATCGAGGCGCTCACGCTGTTTTTCGAATCAGCCGCGCCTTCCGAAGTCGGCCGCCGCCTTCACGACGAGGTTTTTGTCACCCAGGTTGAGGTGCCGGTTGGGTAGACTCCGGGTTCTTTCGGGCTCGGAGGTTTGTCGGATTCTCGAATAACACGGATTCGTCGCTCTCCGCCAGCAAGGCAGCCATCGGATCATGCAATAGAGCTTCGAGACAACGACAATCACCGTTCCTGTTCCTCATCACCGCTACGCCGGGCACGCTCCGCGATTGGAGCACCATTTCCGGGACGTGGGAGTCACCGGAGTGCTATCCCGGAACGCCGTCTTGAGACCTCCGCTGGCATAATTACGGGACGGGGACGAGGCGTCAAAATGGCCCGCTGGGTGCTCCAGTTGACGTGAGCGGCGTGTCACGGGAGAAACGTGTGGTTTCCCAGACGGGGACTGGCGCGTTTGGTGGTTGGAAGGGAATTTCGCGACAGCTTCTCTTCTGTTCGCTCTTCGCGGCGGGTGGGCACAACGTCAGCCCGGTTTGGCCGTCTGGCGTACAATCCCGCGGATTCGGCCTATGAACACGCCTCTAGGCGTTAATAACTTTTGCCTCCGGCGCACCTGTGCACGATTCGGGCGAACCGGGCCAGCTATCTCCTCGGTATTTGCCCAGAATGCGGCCGACCAGGAGAACCAGAGGGAAAACGATCCGCTGAATGGCTGGTGGAGGCACCATAACCGCCTGTGTGTGCCGGTGCCGCCACCACAAGTGGGCTAGGTAGAAGATCGACGGTCTACCGGACGCGCTGGCGTTGAGAATCGCAAACACCGCCTGGAGGTAGCGATCCAAATCGACTGCTGGAATTGCCTGACCATTGAACTCCAACAGATCTTCCCCGGCGTTCCACCAGTTATGAACGACTCCGGCAGGAAAGACTGCGGCCCGCCCGGCCGGCACAATGATCTTTTCATTTCCGACTCGGGCTCCGAGTGATCCCCCCTTCACGCCCCCTTCCTCACGCTGCTGAAAATGCACATGAGGCGGCGGGCCGCTCATTCGTGGCGGCAATGAGCCGTCGATGGTCAAAACGATTTGACCCCTGGCGTCACGCACTCGGCGCATCCGCAGAATCTCTCCAGTGTGTCGGTTCTCCAACCTCAGAAAGTCGTCCAAGATTCCTCCTCGATATGCGAAGCTCTTGCTGCCGCTTGCATTCCACGCCATCTCAGGCTGTTTCTTACGATGTGATGAACGGCTTGCCCGATTCACTCGGGCTTAAGTCTCGGTAACCCGCCCTTTTGCCAGTTGCTGGCCGCATACGGGTGTCGCCAAGACGACTCAATGCGAGGATTGTAGAAAATCTCGGCAGCTCGTTACCGGTCTCCTACAAGCTCCCCCGCCCAATCCGCCAGCGCCCGGCACAATCCTTCCACGTCCGCGTGGCCGGCACGAAGTGCCGCCTCCACTTCCGCGACTTCCCGGCGACGGCGGGCGATTCATTCCGCCCCCTATCCCGGAACGCAGTCTTGGGACCTCCACTGGCATAAGTACGGGACAGGGACGAGGCGTCAAAATGGCCCGCCGGGTGCTCCAGTTGACGTGAGCGGCGTATCACGGGAGGAATCCCGCGGGTAGTAGCTCACGGTTTCAAACTTCCCAGATCGGGACTTGGGGACCGGAGTTTCTGTGGCCTTCCGATTTGCGGCCCGACCCTCAGGCCTCCGGGCAACTCCGTCATCAATGTGACGGCAAGGCCGAAGCTGCGCTAGAATGTAGAGTTTAGACGCCCCGCTCGGTTGGATTAACGTTGCGCTCGACTCGCCTCACCTCGCAGATGGTGGTGAAGAGCGATTTCGGCAGACATATCGAATGGCTACGGCCTCCAGCCCGACGGCACTTGGCTTGCAAGTGCCCCCGCCTGCCGTCCTCACGTGCAACTGGGCAGGGAGCGCCCTGAAGGTAGAGAACACGCTTCATCAGTTGTCTCCCTACATTGGGAAACTGAAGTCCTCCATCGCAGGGTCTCTCATCTCTCAGTTCACCAAAACGGACGATCTGATATACGATCCATTCTCCGGGTCAGGTACCGTGGCGCTGGAGGCGTGGGCGGCCGGGCGCAACGTCGTCGCCAACGATCTCAGCCCATACGCGGCCCTGCTTACCCGCGCCAAGCTTTTCCCGCCTCTGTCGCTCCAAGCGGCACTGGAAGACATCGAAAAGGTCAGCGGCGATGCTGACAGGGAGAAGCAAGAAATCGACCTTAGAAGCGTTCCGGCGTGGGTGCGTGAGTTCTTCCATCGAGAGACGCTTCGCGAGGCACTGGCATGGACCCAGGTTTTGAGACGTCGGCGCCGCTGGTTTTTGCTGGCATCTCTCCTCGGAATCCTGCACCACCAGCGACCTGGCTTACTGTCGTTCCCGAGCAGCCACACGGTACCGTATCTCCGGCTCAAGGCGTTTCCACCTGCGAACTTTCCAAAGCTGTACGAATATCGATCCCTACGCGACCGGCTTGCGGCAAAAGTTGCGCGAGCCTTCCGTCGAGTGCCTGAATTGGATTACGGGCTTACACGCCAGTGTTTTTCTCAGTCGGCGCACCTGCTGGCGCCGACGACAATGGCCGATGCCATCATCACGAGCCCGCCCTACATGCGCCAGCTCGACTATGCAAGAGACAACCGCTTGCGCCTCTGGTTCCTTGGGATCGATGATCCATGCGCGCTCGACAAGGTTATTTCGCCAAGGAAAGATGCCTTCTTGAAGCTGATGCGCCAATGTTTTAAGAGGTGGAAAACCGTGCTTAAGCCCCAGAAGTACTGCATCCTCGTGGTTGGAGACGGCAGCAGCGAGGTCCAGGGCGCCAATCTGCCCGAGATCATCTCAGGGATCGCGACAGATGAAGTCGGCGGCTATGTTCATGTTTACAGCCATGCCGAAGCCATTCCGAATGAACGGCGCGTTCGCCGGGGGCTGACCGGGAGCACCTCGGAGACCGTTGTCGTACTCTGTAACAATGATCTGCGGGCGCAGCCGGCCGCGGCGGGAGAATGCGTGAGTGAATAATGTTCCTCTCTTGAAAATAGAAGGATATATGAACAAGCCCGAAATCACACCCGAATTCACAAGAGGTGTCAGCCAGGTACGACTGGACCTGATCGAGGTGAGCCCCGAGAATCCACGTGGAACCGTAGAGCAGGACGCGAGTTTCGAACGTCTTGTATCGTCTATCGGCGAGGTAGGGATACTGGTTCCTATAGTGGTGCGTGAAATGGCATCGGGGCGATTTCAACTCGTTGACGGGGAGCGGCGCTTTCTCGCGGCCCAGAGGCTCCGGCTACCCAAGGTGCCGGCTCACGTACTAAAGGGCAGCGTGAATAAGCAGAACCTCCGGAGATACATGTTTCATTTGCATATGACGCGAGAACAGTGGGAGCCGCTCGCACAATGCAAGTCACTGGCAGAGATGTATCCGGAGATTCAGGATGGTCTTGCCATCGCTGAGAAGCGAACATGGGCAGAGAGAATCGCGGGGGAAACGTGGATGAATATGCGGCTCGCGAAAGATCGAGTGCATGTCCTCGCCTGGCCGGCACCTCTCAAAGAGAAGATCTATTCGTTCGACGCGAACAAGCCAGATCGCGATATCTACTCCTACGTGCTTGCAATAGAGGCAAGCATTATCGAGCCTTCGGCAAAGGTATTCGGCGCTTTCTACAACCACGGCAGGCCGGTGGATCAGAGGGCCAATGAGGTTCGGGCCTCTCTGTTCGACAAAACCGTCAGTGGGATCGAAGCCGGAATGGTAACTAGCCGAGATCAGATCCGTCACGTTGAGCCTCTCTTCCAATCGAATCTGAATCAAGCTCAGATGAAAGTTGCGGTCAGGATCTTCACCGACCTGGTGGAAAAGCCGAAGTTCTCTTACGACGACGCCGTTATTCTGATGGAGACGCGCCTGCCCGAACTCTTGGCGGAACGCCCACCAAGGCCACAAAGACTCATCGGTCTGGTAACTTCTTTGGCGGAGACCCTGAAAGCGTATAAGCCCGAGTATCTAAACGTAATTAGGCCTGAACCGACAAGAAGACGATCAAAAGTGCAACTTTCCTCAGCGCTGGGGGAGTTGGCTGCGGAGGCAACAACTCTCAAGGACAAGATTGAGTGAGCAAAGCGATCCTCCCGGCAAAGCAGCGAAACGCGCTGCTGGCCGCCCTATCAAGTTCGGAAAACGCGTCAATCGTTCCATTGAAAACGTTGATTGCAGAAGGGCGGGTTCCGTCGCGTTTGAGATGGGCGCCTGAAGTCTGCATTAAACGCGGCAGGGACGTCCTACTTGTCCACGTCCTCGTCTCCTGCGAATTTCCCGCCTATCTCGAAGCTCCAATTACTCAGCTGAAGCGGCAGAGATTCAAGAGGACGCACGTCCTCCTATTAGCTCGTGATGCTGCTACAGAGGCTGGCGACGGCAACCAGCAAGCGCGTGTTCCCGCCCCGATCGTGGCGCTCAAGGTTGCGGATCGTGCGTTGGGCCTAGGGTGCGCTGTGGCGGTCGAATCCGACGAAAATGTGTATCTGGTCTTTCCGGAAAACTATCAGCCCTTGCCACCCGACGAATGCCAGGATGAAACCGGCCACATACCAAAATGGCTATACGGCGCACTCGCTCAATCCTCGGCGTTTAGTCCGTACCTCAACGAGACGTTCAGGGCGTTTGCGAAGAAATACAGCCACGCCACGAGAGGACTTGAGATCACGAACGAACGCGAAGTTGAATTGGTAACCGAATTCGCGTCCAGGTTTGCACACGGAGACAAGAGGCTTTATTTCCCGGTGAGGCAGCTGTTGGTTTTGCTTGAACTTGAAACAGCGAAGGCGAATCGGGGCAGTCGCGACCATTTTTTTCATACATTCAACAACCTGTTTCTGGGCTTCCACATTCTGGGAAGACTCTACGGTGGTAACCGCGCCATCACAGAAGTAGACGGCTTCATCGCAGATGGTCATGCGTCGAAGCTCCACCCCTGGGAAAGCCTGTGGTTTCTGACGTGCATGTTCCATGACCCCGCCTACATCGCCGAGAAGTTTTGGGGCACATTCCGCTTTTCATACGGGGTGCCGCAGGGCGAATTCTCCGAAGATGAGGACGTTCCGGATTCCATCAAGCAAAAGATTCGGGACATGTGGGATACGGAATTTGCAGGCGCGCGAAAGAACCTTTCCAGCCTGCACCGGCGGGCTGTCAGGAAGTGGACTCCACCCACTCTGAGGGAGTTCCAGCCGGATGCTTTCGACAACGCCGTGCAAAGAGCATACTTTGACGGCAGGAATCCAAGCCACAGCCTCGTTTCGGGCCTGCGGTTGATTAACCTCTGTCAGTCCCACAACGTTCCAGAAGCCAAGGAGTACGATCCGAAGGTTGCATTGACTGCATGCGTAATCGCCGCTCTCGGTATGATGTTTCACGACCAACGATGCAGAGCGGTCTTGACGGCTGGGGGCATAGCCCCGATCGCCTTCGAGCATCTGCCATATGCATCCCTGCTCATGTTCGTAGATGCCTTGCAGGACGACCGACGCGATATCTCGAAGAGCAGGTTTCGCGTGTGCGGAGTCCTGAGGCGTATTGAGTTTGCGTCCGAGGGAAAGGTCGTTAAGGCGTTGGTGTGCCTGCGGGAAGTTTCCGTGAAAGACTGGGCGCGAAGGATCGCTGAGTACGAATCAGTGATGTCCTGGATTGGCTCACAGAGCCAGGCGAGCTTTCGCATTGACTACAAAACTGAGGCTGGGCTGCCCCAGTAACCATTATGACCAGCGACCCGGCGACGCAGGCCCAATACTCGCTCAAAACACGGAGCCCCGCTGCGCGGCGAATGCTGTCGCCACCCGTTACAACAGCAAGCTTCTTACGCCGCGTTGGCGTTGCGGGTCCCCAAACGGCGTTGGGGGAAGTGTGGCACTGGATTGTTCCTGTGACGTCCCCGTCCAGGAAGGATCTGGGACGTCAACCACCTCTGGCCCCGGCAAGACCGCGCCCCTGCCGCTTGTTCGAAGGGTGGCGAGGGGCGGAGGGGCGGCCACATCGCAGCTTGTCCGCCTGTAGAAAAGAAGGTAGGCTGGAGTTATGAGCAAGCAGACTGCCCAGTTGTTGGAAGCCTTCGAAGCTCTGCCCGAACAGGAAAAGCGGGTTTTCACAGTGGAGTTCCTGCGCCGGGCGGTACCGTTCGATTCCGGTCCGCTGGACGATGGGGAAACAGCCTTGGCTGCCGACCAGCTCTTTGGCGAACTTGAAGCTGAGGAAAATGACGCCGAGTCGCGGTGAAGTGTGGCTTTTTGATCTCGGCATGGCGGAGAAGGTTCGCCCCGCTCTTGTCGTCAGTGTGGGATACGGCGACGTAGACCGCGCCTTGATCACCATTGTTCCGCATACCACCAGCCTTCGCGGTTCCCAATACGAGATTACCGTTAATGTCCCGTTCCTGAAAGCGGGCGCGTTCCTGGTCCAGAACCTTGCGACATATCCGAACGTCAGGGCTATTCGAAAGTTGGGGACGCTCAAACCCGATCAGTTCAATTTGGTCTTCGCCGGGCTTCTTCGCTGGCTCGGTGGCGCCCGCGTATAAGGCGCAAAGGCCTCGCGATTCAAGGACTGCAGAATCACTCCCCTGACGTCCCGGTCACGTCCAGTGGCCGTATCACGCCCGAGCCGTTGAAGTGACTCCCGCTGGCCCCCAGCTCCCCTTGGGGACCTCCGCCACCCGCACCCCGAGCACCCTTACCGATCCGCCCCCTTCACCCCTTGCGCTTGGCTTTGCCGCGACGCACCGCCTTGGCCTTCCTGGGCGGCGCCGGTGCCGGCTTTTCCGCGGCGGCAGCCGCCTTCACGTAGTCCTTCAGCTCCGCGTCCGTAAAGTAAATGGACTCCACGGTCAGAGTGGCGTCGCTGAGCACCTTCATGAGCTGCTGGCGCAGGTTTTCGGCATCGGCGCCAGTCTTGGCCTGGGCCAATTGCTGGCGCAGTTTCAGCGCGTCGTCCTTGGCCTGGGCTACCTGCTGGGCACGCTTCTCTGCGTCGCTGGGGCCGCAGCCCGTGGCCAGAAATACCACAAACATGCTGACCAGCAGCAAAATGACTCGCTTCATAAATGTCCTCCTTTTCGCACCTTTCCGCGACTTCCCACGCCCACCGGCCGCCAGTCGCCCGCGGTCACGTCAATTCCTCAAGCAACTCCACGTCCTGGTTCAACAGATCGCTTACAACTTCGCCGGCGTCCCGGCCTTTCTTCTCCGCGATGCGTTCCAAACGCTTCTGCAACTGGCCGTCCAGGTAGATCGGCAGACGTACGCGCGCTCCCTTCCGGTAAAACTTGCCCCGCTCCGCTTTTGAAAAGTCGTAATGTGGCTTCATAGTTCCAGCCCCCGGCACTGTGCGGCTTCTTTCCGGTCCGCCCGGCGCGCGGAAATCAAACCTATCTTGGCGTTCGCCTCACCGCCGGCTTCCTTATCCTCGCGGAACGTGTGGCACACCACCAGCAGCGCTTCAGTGCCACTCCACTCCAGGATTATCTCATGAAGTCCGAACTGCCCCGCCAGGAGTCCCGATCTGGTACCCCCAAATCCGCCCCTCCAGAACCACCCGTCACCATCTTTTTCGCGGAGTTTTCCGAATCGTTTCAATCGCTCCCGGGTTTCGCGGCCCCTCAGCCCGTTTTCCGCCTGCTATACCAGGATCAGGAGGCGCCAATGTACAATCCCATTCCGCCCCCGCGCCCGAGCCTCCTATTGCTGTCCTCAATCCCTCCCAGCCCCATGCCGGTCCTCGCCGCCAGCCGTATCGCATTGCAATTCAGCCACTTACACGAACGCGCCCGCGTCTTCGAACTCCGAACCCGTCCTTGTGACGCATCTTGCGAAAAACACCCTCAAGATGCGTCACAAAATCCCGGCCCACCACCGCAACCCATTGAAAAAGCGCAGCTTAAAACCTCATGTTTGACAACTCCACATGTACCACTATCCACCACATTCTTCGCGCGCCGCGACGAATTGTGGGGCAGGTTTTTAGGGGTACCCCCTGGGTCCGGCGGATTGTCAATCCGCCTGCCGCCGGTAGACGCGCCCGCCACGACCGCGGAGAATCGCCAGCACCGTTTGCGGCTTTGCCGCTATGTGGGGCAGGATGGCATCCTGCGGGCGCTTGGCAACCGCCCCCCGTCCCCAAACCGCGCTCCCCCATCACCCCCCCGCTTGTATTCCAGAGTACAAGGTCCTATTA
>JBAWDI010000925.1:0-2514 GCA_049590695.1 Bryobacteraceae bacterium | reverse complement strand
CGATGGCGCCTTGGAGATACGAGTAACGGAGGTTGGCCCATCGCGTACAGAAGCGACTCTCCCAAATTACGGTTCACTTGGCCGGATCACCCGTCGCGCTGGTCTCGAACTGCCGGCCGTCTCACTGCATTCGTAGACGCCTTCATGCGATGCGCTGATGAACTTTCCGGAAGCCTGCTGCCGCAACGCTTTGACCTGGTCGGAAGCACTTCGAGACACGGGCACAATATACATTGCCGCTTCCCGGAGCTGCATGTTCAAGCGCGCCGCTTTGCGGCAGCACTCCTTGATCTCGGCGCCGGTCCAACCTTCGTCCTCGGGAATGTCGCTGTGGACGTCGTATTTATCCAAATACAATTTCCAGATCACGTCGCGTTCTTCACACGTCGGCAGATCGAAGAAGAACGTGCCCAAAGTGAATCGTCGGCGCAGTTCCGGGGACAAGGAGGCGATGGAATTACAAGTCGCTATCCAGAGGCTTCGTCCCTGAGAGACCGCCTCAACAACCTGCAGAGCGGCACGAAGGCGCTCGCCGGATGCACCAACAAGAGAATCTTGCATGCCTGCGAGGTCAAAAGCGATTGTCGGCACGCCCGCGGTGCTACCCGTGGCCTTGCCAACCGCAGATTTTGCCGCTCCCGGTGGCCCAAGAAATATCGTGCCCTCAGCCTCGTGATCTTGCATCCAGGTGAGCAGCGTACCCGCCATTTCAGTCTTGACGCCGGAAAGATCGGTCCCACTGCCAGCCAAAGCCTTCTCGATTTCATCAACGAAGACAACAACCCGCGGCGGTTGGTTTCCATGCAACACTGCTTGCAGATACCGTTTTACATTTTCACAGCCGCCAATGTCATCGAATGTCTCGCCACCACGCCAGACGCTCAACCCAGGCGTCTGTGCTATCACTTGTCGCTTTCGTTCCCAAAGCTGATCAAATGCCAGGCCATTTTTGGTCAAAGACATGGCCAGCACTTGCTCCGCCGGGAATGTGGAGAGCCCGATCATCGCATCTACCGCGCGCCCCAGATCTGCATCCGAGGCTTGGCCGATACCGGCTGCGTCAAACGTTTCTCGGACGATCTCTTCGAGATCCGCCGTTGTCGGCAGCGGTTGATCGAGCACGAGCACGTCCTGCGCCAGTTCTTCCGGCAGCCTGGCGCCAGGGCTGGCAAGCAGCAACAGCGTGCATCCACTTGCTTTGAAAGTGTCCCGCAGGTTCCAGATTCCTTGCATCACCGCCGGATCGCTCCAGAATCTGTGAGAGTTGGCCAGCACCAGAATCGTGTCCTCCGGAAGTTGGTGCGCCAACAAAAGCGCATCTGCTGGACCAATCGTTTCGGAGCTCCGTCCATCGAGGATTTGAGCGAGGACCTTCCTGCCTGCTTCGTTCAGGTGCCTCATACCCCTCATCACGTCCCACTGGACAGCCGGTGTCGACTCGGTCTTGTTGCCCAGCGTGGCCAACGCCCGCTGGGTCGCGATCGCCGGATCAAATGTCCATGCCGCGATCAAGGGAGTGGAGACTCGTCTTGCCGCTTTTATCACAGCTTCAAAATCGTTCGAGTGTTGGATCACGGGTACTCTCCCTTTGGTGCGTTTAAGTCAGAACCCTTCGGGGCGCCGCCCCGTTGTAGGAGGAACAATCGATGACGCGAAACCGCGAGCTTGCGCTCGCACAACTAAATCTCCCTCTGCTGGTCGAAGTGCCGCCGGTCGAGCTACCTCAAGACCGGGAACGCGAACTGTCGCTGGCGTTAGCGAGTTTGCTGCTCAACGCAGCCGGTAGCGATATCCGTGTTGAAAGCGAGGAGGGTGCAGATGGTGAATGCAAAACTGACGCCTGACCGCCTGCGCCGGCGCGCGATCGTGTATATTCGCCAGTCCACGCTCGGCCAGGTTCTCCATAACAAGGAAAGCCAACTGCGCCAGTATGCCCTCAAGGATCACGCCAGGGATTTGGGCTTTCGAGACATTCACGTGATAGACGATGACCTGGGCCGTTCTGCAGGCGGGCAAGTTGAACGCCCTGGGTTTCAACGCCTGGTGGCTGAAGTCTGCGGCGGTAACATCGGCGCCGTTCTCTGCATTGAGGCGTCGCGGCTCGCTCGTAACGGTCGCGACTGGCATTACCTTATCGAGATGTGCGGTTTGATCGGTGCGGTCGTCATCGATCCCGACGGCATTTACGACCCGTCGCTGATTAATGATCGGCTCCTCCTGGGGCTGAAGGGCACCATGTCGGAGTTCGAGCTGAACCTGTTCCGACAACGTTCGATGGAGGCGATTCGGCAGAAGGCTGGCCGTGGCGAGTTGCGATTTCGCTTGCCCGCTGGCTACTGCTGGACCGCCAATGGAAAAGTGGAGATGGAACCAGATGCAAGAGTCCAGCAGGCGCTGCGCTTGGTGTTTACCAAGATGATCGAACTCGGCACCGCGCGTCAGGTTCTCTTGTGGCTTCACAACGAGCACGTATCATTGCCCGTTGCCAGTCACAACGAGTCAGGTGATAGGATT
>JBAWDI010000924.1:0-3005 GCA_049590695.1 Bryobacteraceae bacterium | reverse complement strand
CAAAAAGCAGCGAATGGAAAGTGTCGGCTTTCCGCCGTGTCTCACTCTTGGGGTCCACCGCACCCCGAAGAACGTCGGCACGGACGCCGACGTGGCAACCTGAAAGGTCGCTCCACGGATCGAGCGCAGGCGCATTTCTTGCGTCGCACCACACCAGGCTTATTTAAGTGGCATCGGGCGCTTTCGCCTGCCAACCGATTACTTACGGCTCGCACCCAGCGCTCTCAGCACGTCCGCCGTCCGGGTCACCACGCAGTATTCGCCGTCCAGATTCGCCAGGCTCATGGCGTGGACTTCCGCCGCCGGCCGCAGCTTGCCGGTCCAGTCTTTTCTCGCGAAGGTGAAGCAACCGTCCTCGACCAGGAACGTCTCAAACCCCAGGTTCCCCGCCATGCGCACCGTGGCTTCCACGCAATTATTCGTGATCACCCCGGCAATGACGAGCAAACTCTGTCCCGCCGCGCGCAGTCGGGCTTCAAGGTCGGTTCCGATGAAGGCGCTGTTAGTCCGCTTGGCGATCACGGTTTCGCCGGGCAGCGGTTGCGCTTCGGGTTTGAATTCGTTCCCAGGCTGTCCGGGCCGATAGTGCGACGCCGGCTCCGTTGAATCGTGACGAATATGATAAACCGGCCTCTGTGAATCGCGCCAGGCATGGAGCAGCGCGGCCACATTCCTTTCCGCATCGAGATTGTTTCGCCGGCCCCAACCAGGATGATCGATGGCCCTTTGAAAGTCAATCACGATGAGTGCGGCATCCTGTGGCAAGTGACTGGGTAGTGGGCGGGACATGCCTTGATTGTACAGCGTCCTTCCGCGGCCACCGGACCGGGCCGCGGTTCTTCGTGCCGCCATGGAATCGCGAGGCTCGGGACGGGGTCCAGCTCACCGTATCCTTTTTCCTCTCGAACGAGTATTAATTGGTAGAGGTGAACGATACAAGCGACCATGTGCTCCTGAAATCCGCTTCGACAGGCGACGAGCGGGCTTTCACAGAGCTGTTTCGGCGGTATCAACAACCGATTTACCGGTATGCGTTCCGCCTTACGGGATCGGCCGAAAGCGCCGAAGACCTGACGCAAGAGTGCTTTATTCGCGTCCTGCGCAGTGCGGCGAGATTCGATGCGGAGCGCGGTTCTCTGCGGTCCTACCTCTATGCAACGGTGCGGAATCTTGCGATTTCGCTGGCGCGGCCCTCGTTGGACGGATTGGATGACGAAGCGGATTCGTTGGGAGTGCCCGATCTGGCGATGGGGGCCGAAGATCGGCTTCTGGGGCACGAGGCTGCATCGATTGTGCAGTCGGCGATAGCCATGTTGCCGGCCGCGCAGCGGGAAGCATTGATTCTGATCCATTACCAGGAACTTTCCTTGCAGGAAGCCGCGGATGTGCTGTCGATCGATGTCGGCGCGGTGAAGTCGCGGGTGCATCGCGCGCGAGAGAATCTGAAGCAATGGCTGGCGCCGCACTTCGGAGGCCCGGCCGGCGGGGAGGCAAGAGTACGCGATGGGAAGACTACAGGATGACGATCTCGACCGGGCGCTGGACGCATGGCGCGTGCCGTCTCCGCCCGCCCGAATAGAGGCGAAAGCGTTGGCGGCGTATCGCGCCGAGTTTCGCGAGGCAAAGGGGTGGCTGGGACTGGTCGGCATGCGGGTGGCGATTCCGCTTCCCGTGCTGGTTGTCGCTCTGCTGGGTATGGTTTCTCTATCGATCATGGTGTTTCGTCTCGAGGCCGGGCGCAGCGCACCGGCCACGGTTGAATCCAACTCACCGGCGGCGCCGTGGGGAGGTTTGCAGCCGGTAAGCGAACTGCGGCCGGTGATTCTTAGGAGTTCACAATGAAGCTCATTAGGTTGGCGATTCTTCCATTTATCCTGGGATTCGGCGCCTGCACGCACAAAGACGCCGGCTCCGCACCCAAGGTGCGGGTATTCTCACTCCCCGATGACGTCGTGTTCATGGGCGACCAAACAGTTGGGGGCGTTCACTTTCAATGGAAAGCAATGGCCGAACCCAAGCGCAGCCGGGAGCGTTTGGGTTGGCTCGGGCAAAGTGGGGCTGCTACCATGTACAGCACCCCTGTCGGAGCAGCCAGCGGAAGGACCGCTCCCAGGCTACACCGGGTGTACTGGGAGAAGAAGGCTCATACCTACTTCGGTTACGACCTGGCGGCTGAGCGGTCGGATTCCGAGGGGAATTGCCGGGTGGGCGTAGCTCCGCTCAGCGCGCCCCTGGCAGAGATCGGCGGCGCCGGAATCGATGCGAAGAGCTTCACCCCCATTCCACTGCAGACGTATCCGGGGACTCAGGTGGTCCGATCGGGCGATACCATTTCGCTGGTTCTGCTGACCAGTCCCGACCGGAGCATCAGGGTCGTGGATTACGTTCAGGTCTCGTGCAAGGACGCACCGCTCCACGCCGTAGCTGAGACTGCCGCAAAAGAGGGCGCGCCTGCGCGCGACATTTCGGTCAAGGATATCGAGATGCGTGTGGTGGATCCTCAAATCACGATCAATGGCAATCATCTGGATGCCGTGGTTTTGCACGGCAGTAACGCGGGACCGGTGGTGTGGTTTCATATTCCCGGAAAGGGCCGAATCCTGCTCTCACTGGCTCGATATCGGGGCTTTGCGAAAGGGGGTACCGTGACGGGCAGCGCGATATCGTTCCAGCACGGCGGGGACCGGTACGAGATCGACTCGTCGCAGCCGCTGTTTCAGTCCCCGCAGACCTGGAACCTGTATGTCCGGACCGATGTATCTTACCGGACCGGCGGTGAGGCCGCGTTTGGCTCGACAGATCGTCCGGAAAACGTTCGCTAGTCCTAGAGCGTTCTTCCAAAGCGCCTCTTCGACAAGGGTACTGATGGGCAGCACCTTTCAGCGCAAACGGGGCCGCAGAAAGGCGGGGATGTCCCGCGATCCCTGCGTGACGGCCACAGTTTCAACAGGCCGGTGTTCGGCGCGATAGATGATCCGGTAGGAGCCAACCGGCCAGAACAGCAC
>JBAWDI010000923.1:0-4107 GCA_049590695.1 Bryobacteraceae bacterium | reverse complement strand
CCTTCACACAGCAGCGTGAGCTCCGTGTCGGGGCAGGCCGAAGCCTCGCTCAGCGCCCGGAACACACACTGGCCGTAGCCGGGTTCCGGATGGACGATGACGGTCGCGCCGGCCTCCCTGGCGCGGCAGGCTGTGGCGTCGTGGCTGTTGTTGTCGATCACGAGTACCCGCCGCACCAAGGGGTGCGCGGAGAAGTCGCGCACGGCGGCGCCGATGCTCTTCTCGTCGTTGAAGGCGGTGAGGACCGCCGTCACGCGGCGTTCCCGCACGGCGTCGAAGGGAACCTCGGTGGTGCGCCGCTTTAGAGGCACGAGTACAACCACCTCGAATGCCACCAGAAGTATGCCCGCCATGACCGGCATGCCGCCGTACCAGATCATGAAGAGGCTGATCTCCCGCGCCGGCAGCCACGCGGCCAACGGATGGCGCACCGACGCGAGTAAAATGCCGAGTACATAGTCCACAAGCCCGGCGGCGAGAAAAAGCGATCCCCACATCATGGCCCGAAACCGGGTCAAACCCGAACGCTTCCCGATGGCGGGCCGCGCCGCCGGAACTGGCGAGTTTTCGGCGGCCGCCGGGGGCATCAGTGCGTACCCGCGGTCCGGCTTCTCGAAACGGAAGACCCGTCCTGCGGTGCGGCTCGCCGGTATAGCCGCCACCTGGGAGATTCAGCCTCGAAGCGAAACTCCTTCTCCAGCGCCGGCTCGTAGATCTTACGGTAGCCGTCGTAAAAGATGGGCGGCGAGGCAGGATACTTCGGCACCATTACAACCGCGGCGTCCGCGAAGAAGCGGCAGGGCGAGGGGTGATGCCGATCATCCAGCGTGTACCGGTAATTCGCCGCGGCGATGCCGCCCCGGATGGGCTCCCGGCCCAAGGCATACGCGAACGGATTGAACATATCCAGAGTCGCAATCTTCTCGTCCGGACGCGTGTGCGCGGCCAGCAATCGGATTCCGTCGTTCAAGCTCGAGACATACTCGCGGCCGTTGGAGTATCTGTCCATATCGTTGGCCGGGACATCGTACAGTATGAGCGGATGCAACCGGGGCGACTCGAATCGCAGTATGCCCGGCGGGTCGGGGTTGACTCGCGACTCGATGAATGCGTAACCCAGGCCCAGGACCTGCACCAGGGCCATGGGCAACGCCAGCAACAACCCGGTGATTACCAGAAACACGCGCCCCTTACTCGAACTGGCGGACGCGGACGAACGCGGGACGGGCTTCATCGATACCAGCAACACCATCGCGAAAGCAGCCGTGAGGGGGTATGTCAATAGCTGCGCGTTAGTCATAATCAACAGGGTATCGGCAACCACCACCAGCACGGCAGTGAGCGGATAGCACCACCTGCGCCACAGCGGCTGCCCGGCTGCCGCGGGACCGGATGACCGCTGATGCCAGAAAGTCATGGCTCCCAGCAGGGCCGCGCGGATCATGCCTCCGGTCAACAGATCCATGGATCGATGCCTTAGACCAAGGCTGCCGCTGCGCGCCGCGGCGGCAGCGAACAGATCGTTCCACATCGCGCTCACATCGAACCGCAAGTATGCAAGAAAGAGAAAAACGGTTCCGAGGAATCCGCTCGCGCACAGCAGCGCACGCCGCCCGCTGGGCGCCCGGAATAAGGACAAAGCTCCCATAAGAGGCAGGGCAACCAGAAAATAGGAGGCCTTCAGGAACAGCAAGAGGCCCAGCGCGCAGCCAGTCAGAATCGGTTCGATCCATCCCCGGCGGCGCGTTTGGCGATCCTCGGCAGGCGGAAGAAAGCATTCCAGCATGATGATCGTCAACAGAGCGTAACCGTAGCGGTTGTACACCATGCCGTGGGACGTCCCTATGAACGGGTCGCCCAGGGCGAACGGAGGCGCGACCAGGAGAGCGACGAAGCAGGAGAACGCCACGACCGTCATGGTCCGGGATCTTCCGGCCGCGAGCCATGCCGCCCACAAGCCGGCCACTGACGCCACGAAAGCGTTCACATAGCTGATGGTGGCGACGCTGCCGCCGGAAACCGCCAGTCCGGCCGCCATCAGCAGGAAGGTCACCGGCCCCCAAGCGCTGGTGTAATCCACGTGGACTCGTTCGCCGTGGAGCGCTCTCCACCCGTTATCCAGGAGAAAGAAGATGTCGTGGCCGTATAATCGCGCGTGGATGGCTCCGATCGAAGCCGTGATCGCTCCGATAAACAGCACCAGCCCGACGGCTGCCAACGGAGCGTACCGTCGCGCCCATTCACCCGACCACCAAGCCCGCAACAATGGCAAGATGCCGGACACGCCGGACCGGAAGGCAGCGTGCGCCGCACTCCAGTCCTCGGTGATTTGTTGCATCCCCAATAGCTTACATCAAAAGCCACGATCCGAAGGAAGCGGCACTGCATATCCTCCGCTTAGACGCCAGAACAGCGGCCCGCACCACAGCCAGCCAGACGACCGCCGCGGCGTAGCCCGCCAAGACATCGGTCGGATAGTGGAAGCCGAGGTACACACGCGAGAATCCCATCAGAACTACGAGCAGCGCCGCGCCGGCGAAGATCGCCGTTCGCTTGAAGCGCGACGGGGCCCTGGGGGCGCCCCGCGCGGCCAGAATCATCGCCAGCACGCCGAAGAAGCAACAAGACACCATGGCATGGCCGCTGGGAAAGCTGTGGGTTATGGGTGAGGCAAGCCCGAAGAAAGGCTCGGGCCGCGGCCTGTCGAACAGCAACTTCATGATTTGATCGAGGGCTTCCGCGCCCAACGCCGCCACCCCAAACACCACCGCCGCGCGTCTTCGTTTCGCGGCCACCAGCCACCAGACCAGAATGACGCCGAGCGGCACGAGGATGACCTCGGAGCCACATAGCGACACGCCGCGCATCATGGCGGTGAGCGGCGGGGAGGATCGGGCGTGAACGGCGTTGCGAATGGGCGTGTCCAGGCGCATGGCGTCGCCGTGCGTCACTTCGCGGGCCAGCCACGCGAAAAGAATCAGCGCCAGCACGGCGATCAGACAGTGGCGTGCCATGTCCAGCAGTGTGACACAATAGTCGTTCCCATATGCGAAGGGCTCTCATTGTTTTTTTTGCGCTTGCCTTCGGGGCCCATGCTCAAACACCGCTGGGGACGGTGACCGGCCTCGCGATCGACCCCTCCGGCGGCTCGGTCCCCAATGCTTCCGTCACCCTGACGAACCGGGATACCGGTGTGCGCCGCGCGGCCTCCACCAACACCAGCGGCGCCTACTCCTTCCCGGACCTGGCGCCAGGCGTCTACAAGTTGGAAGCCAGCGCCAAGGGCTTCCGTCCGCTGGAGACGCGCGGCTTCGCGGTGGAGGCGTATGGCACCGTGCGGCAGGACCTCAAGTTCGAGATCGCGGCCGAATCCACCGAAGTGCTGGTCACGGAAGCGGCGCCGGCGGCGATCGAGATGGACACGCCGGCGGTCGGCTCGGACATACTGGCGCGGCAGATCGTCGAAGCGCCCACCAATCTGCGCAGCATCGCGAAGAACTCGGGCGATTCGGGCCTCATTTCGGAGATCATGCCGCTGACCGTGCCGGGCGTGGTGCAGGTGGGCAACGGCGCCAAGTGGCTGACGCCGGGCGCGGGCGCGACCGGCATCAAGGTGAAAGTGGACGGCATCGAAACCACGTTCGGCAATTTCGGCAGCCCCGACAACGTATCGCAGCCCTCGGTGGAGGCCGTCCAGGAATTCACCGCCAATGTGCTCACCACACGCGCGGAGTTCGGCGGCATGGGCACGGTCACCACGGCCACGAAATCCGGCGGCAACCACTTTCACGGAGGCGTCTTCTGGTACGTGCGTAACAGCGCCACCGACGCGCGCAGCACGTTCTCCATCACCAAGCCGTTCCAGAACCTGCACAATTACGGCGGAACGGTGAGCGGACCCCTCCAGCGCGACCGGACTTTCTTCTTCTTCGATTTCGACGGCATGCGCGGCGCGGCGGCCTACCTATTCTCGCCCAACGTGCCGACGGCCGCCATGCGGCAGGGAGATTTCACCGGCCTGGCGGCTCTCAAGAATCCGTTCACCGGAGCGACTCCGTACAGCGGGAACACCATTCTGGCGCGGTATCTCAGCCCGCAGGCGCTCCA
>JBAWDI010000922.1:0-4060 GCA_049590695.1 Bryobacteraceae bacterium | reverse complement strand
GGCAAGCTAAAGCATGCCCCACCACGAAGGAGATCAGCCCGCTTGGTGGGGCATGCTTTAGCTTGCCCGTCTCCGCTATGTGCCGATCATGGGTCAGCTCATTTTCCTTGACGGCCCAAAGTCGCGGGGCGACATCGGGAGTTCGGAGACTCATCTCGGCGCAAGGCGAGGTGAGCCAATGATCTCCAAAGTCCGCCCTCACCTCTCGCAAAACGAGTCACTCCTCTTCGAGCGCAGTTCTCCCGGCAAGATAGCCTACCAACTCCCCGCCCTGGACGTGCCCGCCGTAGACCCCGCCGCCACCCTAGGCCCCGCCAACGTCCGCTCCGAGATCCCCAATTTCCCCGAAGTCAGTGAAGTGGAAGCCATCCGCCATTTCACCCGCCTCTCCACGTGGAACTACGCCATCGACCACGGCATGTATCCGCTGGGCTCCTGCACCATGAAGTACAACCCGCGCATCAACGAGCTGGTGGCGCGCATCGAAGGCCTCGCCTGGGCGCATCCCTACCAGCCGGAAGCTCTGGCACAAGGCTCCATGGAAGTGATGGCGCGCCTGGAAGCCGCCCTGGCCGAGATTTCCGGCATGGACGCGGTCACGCTGCAACCCGCCGCCGGCGCCCACGGCGAGCTGACCGGCATCCTCTTAATTCGCGCCCTGCTCGAGAAACGCGGCAACCCCCGCAAGAAGATTCTCATCCCCGATTCCGCCCACGGCACCAACCCCGCCTCGGCCGCCATCGCCGGATACGCCGTCGAGAACATCCCTTCCAGCGCCACCGGCGTGCTGGACGTCGCCGCCCTCGCGCAGCTCGTCGACCGCGATGTGGCCGCGCTCATGGTGACCAATCCCAATACCCTTGGCGTATTCGAAGAGAACATCATGCAGGCGGCCGAGATTCTGCACGCCAAGGGCGCCATGCTCTACATGGATGGCGCCAACATGAACGCGCTGGTCGGCATCGCGCGCCCCGGCGATTTCGGCGTGGACGTGCTGCACCTCAACCTGCACAAGACCTTCTCCACGCCCCACGGCGGCGGCGGCCCGGGCGCCGGTCCGGTGGCCGTGAAGAAGCCCTTCGAGCCGTTTCTTCCCGTGCCGCGCCTCAAGCGCTCCGGCAAAAAGTGGGCTTACGATTACCGGCGCAAACACTCCATCGGCCGCGTGCGCGCCTTCTACGGCAACTTCGGCGTGCTGGTGCGCGCGCTGGCTTACATCCTGGCGCACGGCGGCCCCGGCCTGCGCAACGCCACCGTGGACGCCGTGCTCAACGCCGTTTACATCCGCAAACAGCTCGAGCCGTACTTCGATTTGCCGTACCCTTCGCCCAACATGCACGAGGTGGTGTTCAGCGATGCACGCCAGGCTGCGCTCGGCGTGCGCACCGGCGACTTGGCCAAGCGCCTCATCGACTACGGCTTCCATCCTTACACCGTGAGCTTCCCGCTGATCGTGCACGGCGCGCTCATGATCGAGCCTACCGAGACCGAAGGCAAATTCGAGCTCGACCAGTTCATTGCGGCCATGATCTCCATCGCCAAAGAGGTGGAGGCCGACCCGCAACTGGTCAAGAATGGGCCCTACGGGACCCGAACCAGCCGCGTGGACGAAGTCACCGCCGCGCGCAAACCGGTGCTGCGATGGCGGCCAGCGTAACCCCCCGGCAGTTCCTGTTGGTGATGGGCCTGGTGCTGTTGATCCGCATTCCGTTCCTCAACCAGGCCATTCAGGGCGACGATCACATTTATCTCACCGAGGCCTCCCACGCGCTCATCGATCCGCTGCACCCCGACGACACCAGTTACGTGTTTCAGGGTGTGGAAGTGGACCTGCGCGGCCAGCCGCATCCGCCCCTGGATGCGTGGGTGCTGGCCGGTTTGATCGCCGTATTTGGAAACGTAAGAGAGATTCCTTTTCACGTCGCCTACATGGTGTTTTCTCTGATTGCCGCCGGCGCCATGTGGTCTCTGGCGCGCCGTTTCTCGCCCCAACCGGTCTGGGCGGCGCTATTGTTCGTCGCCGTCCCGGCCTTCGTGGTGAACGGCAATTCGCTCGAAACCGACCTCCCGTTCCTGGCCTTGTGGATGGCCGCCATCGCGCTGTTTGTGGGGCAGGATGGCATCCTGCGCGGCGGTTTGAAACCGCCGCCGGCCTGCCAAGGCCGATTGCCAATCGGCCGCAGATTGAAAATCTGCCCCACAGGTTCCGCCATCTGCATGGCCCTGGCCGCCCTCACCGCCTACCAGGCCGTCCTGCTCACCCCCATCCTCGCCGTCTATGTGTGGCTCTTCCACCGCCGCTCCCTCGCCCGCTGGCTCACCCTCCTGGTACCGCCGCTGACCGTCGGCGCGTGGCAGCTTTTCGAGCGCCTCTCCACCGGCGTTCTGCCCGCGGCCGTGCTCAACGGCTATCTGGCCACTCTCCAGACGTTCGACGCCAAGCTGGCGAGCGCCCTGGCGTTGACTATCCACTCCTGGTTCATCGTTTTTCCCGCGCTCGTGCCGCCGGCATTCATACTCGCCTGGCGCCGCCGGCGCGAACCGGACACGCTTTTCCTGCTAGCGTGGATCGGAATTTTCTTCGCCGGAGCTCTAGTCGTATTCTTCGCCGGCTCGGCGCGTTACCTGCTGCCCATGGCGGCGCCCGTGGCACTTCTGGCATCGCGCTTGCGCCCCAAGTGGCTGGCCGCCGGCTTCGCCCTCCAACTGGCGCTCGGCCTGGGCCTCGCCTTCGTCAACTACCAGCACTGGGACGGCTACCGCCAGTTTGCCCATTCGCTGCGGCTCGCCGCGGCGGGCCATCGCGTCTGGATCGACGGCGAATGGGGCCTGCGCTACTACCTGGAATCCGACGGCGCCTTGCCGCTGAAGAAGACCCAGCGCCTGCGCCCCGGCGACATCGTGGTTTCAAGTGAACTTGGCGCTTCCGTCAACCCCGCCGCCCCGTTCTCTCCACTCCGCACGGTGGAGATCCGATCCGCCGTCCCGCTGCGCCTCATCGGCCTCGAATCGCACTCGGGGTACTCCACGGTAGCGAGGGGTTTCTGGCCATTCGGAGTGTCCGCCGGCCTGATCGACCGCGTGCGCGCCGTCGAAGTCGCCGAACGCCATCCCACGCTCGCCTACCTGCCCATGAACGCCCCCCAAGCCGCGGACCAGATCGTCAGTGGCATCTTCTCTCTCGAAGACAATCGCTTTCGCTGGATGTCGCGCTCCGCCGTGGTGGCGCTCAAGAGTCCCCCGGCCGCCCTGCCGCTGCGCGCGATGTTCACCATCCCGCCGCAAGCGCGAGCGCGCCGTGTCACGCTGCTGCTCGATGGCCGCGAAGTGGCGTCGCAGACCTACCTGGCGCCCGGCACATACACTTTGGAATCCCCGCCCGTGCGCCCGGCCGGCGCGGCGGCCATGGTGGAGATCGCCGTTGACCAGACGTTCTTCGCCCCGCCCGACAGCCGCGAGTTGGGCATCGTGCTGACGGGCGTGGGCTTTGCCCCGTAGTATCCTGGTCTGAGGAGATTCGACATGGAAGAGCCGATTCCGCCGGGCGCCCACCAGGTGTTCTGCGTGAAGTTCCAGCGCGAAATGGAGGGCCTCGACGAAGTGCCGTTCGACGGCCATCCGCTTGGGCAGAAGATCTACGACAACGTTTCCAAACAAGCCTGGAAGATGTGGGTGGACCGCATGAAGATGATCATGAACGAGTACCGCCTCAACCTCGGCACCAGGGAAGCCCAGGAGTTCCTCATCCAGCAGATGGACGCTTACTTCTTTGGCGAAGGCGCGGCTCTGCCTCCGGATTACGTCCCGCCCGGCTCGACGCACTGAAGGTATCGAGCACCCCGTGGCGAACCGGCAAAGGGGGCGCCGGCACACGGCCGCATTTCAGATTCCAGTACGCCCAGGAACGCGCATCGAAGATACCCGGCGGCGCGTGTTCGAGCGCTTCTCTGAATTCACGCTGGCTGGCCAGGCCTTCGAGCGCACGCAGGTCATCAACCGTTCCATAGGTCATCACATGCGCCAGGAAATGCACCGGGTCGGCCAGAGCTTCCGATGGCGC
>JBAWDI010000921.1:0-1646 GCA_049590695.1 Bryobacteraceae bacterium | reverse complement strand
GCCGTGGCCGCTGCCTCCGCGGTGGCGGCGTCGAGTGGCTTGCCTACGAGCGCCTGCTCGGCCTCGGGCGACCTCCACGGGGCAGGGGCGACGCCACTGAGCACCACGCGCGCCGTCCGAACTTTGCCCTCCGCCATCGACAGGACGATGGCCGCGCCAGCCAGGGCGAAATCGAACGAAGCGCGCTCACGCGCCTTCCGATAGGCGCCGCGGGTGCCGGGCTGCGGCGCATCCAGGAGCACCTCCGTCAGCACGTCGCCCGGCTCCAGCACGTTCTCCTTCACCAAGCTTGTCTTGGGGAGCACGAAGAAAGATGCCAGCGGCATTTGGCGCGTGCCGCTGCGGCCGGTCACGGCGACCTTCGCATCCAAGGCCACCAGCGCGGGCGCGGTGTCCGAGGGGTGCACCATGAAACATTCGTATCCGCCGAAGATACAGTGCAGTTGATTCTGGCCGGCCGAGGCAAAGCACTGGTCGCCACCTTTGCGCAGGCAGTGGAAGTCGCCGCGGAAATACCAGCAGCGCGGGCGCTGGCACAGGTTGCCGCCGAGCGTGCCCTGATTGCGCAACTGCGGGCTGCCCACCGCCGCCGCGGCTTGCGCCAGAACCGGGTAGCTATCCAGGATCTGGCGGCTTTCGGCGATCTCGGTCAGAGTGGTCGACGCTCCGATCCGCAAGCCGCCACCGGGGCGCGGGCGGATACCCTTTAGCTCTTTGATGCCGTTGATACTCACCAGGCGGTTGGCCTGGAACACTCCATCGCGCAGGCATCCCAACAGATCCGTTCCGCCGGCGAGGATACGCGTCTCCGGCTGGGCCGCCGCTGCCGCCGCCTCTTGAATCGATGATGTGCGCTGATATGAGAATTTGGCTAGCATGGCTCATCCTTTCGCTTTGCGTTCCGCCAGAAGAGTGAGAATTTGCGCCGCGGTGATGGGCGCCGCGGTAATCCGTATGCCAGTGGCGTGGTAGAAAGCGTTGGCGATGGCCGCGCCGGCGGGAATGGTGGACGGCTCGCCGAGTCCCTTGGCGCCGGTGAGATTGCACTCGGTGTCGTGGGGATCGATGGGGAGAACGGTCACCTCGGCCGGCACATCCTTGGCCGTGGGGATCTTGTAGTCGTGGAGGTTGGCATTGACCATCTTGCCGGTCGTGGAATCCAGGATGCGGCGCTCCATGGCAGCGAAGCCGACGCCCATCAACACCCCGCCCTGGACCTGGTTGCGATAAGTCAGCAGGTTCATCACGCGGCCGCTATCCTGCGCGGCCAACATGCGCACCACCCGCATCTCGCCGGTGCGGGTGTTCACTTCCACTTCGGCGAAGTGGGTGGCGAAGGGACGGACGATTTTGTCGACAAGATCGGGGTCGCGCCGACCGACGCCCACCACCATCTGGCGCGTTCGCGGCGCCACCAGGTCCGCGAGGGTCAGCTTCTTGCCTCCCTTCGACAGGACCGCGCCGTCCTTGAAGACCAGGTCCGATAGAGGAACCTTCAAATCTTCGGCGGCCATTTCGAGCAAGCGGGCCTTGACCTCGAGCGCGGCCGAGCGTACGGCAGGCGAATCCCCGAACACGGTCTTGCTGCCGCCGCTGACCCGGCTGTAGGGCGTGGTTCCGGTGTCGGCATTCTCGACATTGATGCG
>JBAWDI010000920.1:0-8345 GCA_049590695.1 Bryobacteraceae bacterium | reverse complement strand
TTTTCCATTCTCCTTTCAATGGCAAAGTGTCGGTATGCCCCGTGTCTCAATTTTGGGGACCACTACACCCCGAATAACGTCGGCACGGACGCCGACGTGGCAACCTAAAAGGTCGCTCCACGGATCGGGAGTGGATAAGGCACATTTCTTACGCCGCACTACACGAGTAGCTAAGCGGAAGATGGCCAGCCTTCGGTGTCAACGGCGCGCATGACGCTCTCGGACGCGCCGCCGGATGCCCTCTTTCATGTCATCGACAGTCCGCGATTTCGGGGCCTGCTCAGGGAACAACGCCCGATGAATGTCCTGGGACGTGAACCGGGCGCAGCGCCGCACGACGGCCTCTTTCATGCCCGGCCCCTACTTCACCTTGGCGAAGAGCTTCGCCAGCGTCTTCACCGCCTGGTCGACTTCCTTCTCGGTGGCGATATACGGCGGCAGGAAGCGCAGGACGGTTTCGTGGGTGCAATTGATGAGCAACCCCTCGGCCATCGCGTCCAGGACGATCTGCTTGCCGGGAATGGTCAACTCCATCCCCAGCATGAGGCCGAAGCCGCGGACTTCCTTCACGAAGCCGTGCTTGCGGGCCAACTCGTTCAACACCACGTGGAAATAGCCGCCTACTCTCTGAATCGAGGGCAGCAGCTCGTCCAGAACGTCGAGGAACTCGAGCGCCACGCGGCACGCCAGGGCGCCGCCGCCGAAGGTGCTGCCATGCATCCCCGGCTTAATGGCGGCCGCGGCCCTCTCATTGGCCACGATCACGCCCAGAGGGATGCCGCAGGCCAGCGGCTTGGCCGCCGCCATCACGTCCGGCAGAATCACGGGATGCGAGCGCTGATAGGCGAAGTAGGTTCCCGGCCGGCCCACGCCGCACTGGATCTCATCGGCCACCAGCAGCGCGTTGTAACGGTCCGCCAGCTCTCGCGCCTTGGCCACGAATTCGTGAGTCAGCGGATAGATTCCGCCCTCGCCCTGGATCATCTCCAGCACAATGCCCGCGGTGCGCTCGCCGAAGGCCGCCTCCAAAGCCGCGAGATCGTTCACCGGAATGAATTTGACGCCTGGGATCAGCGGTTCGAATGGCTCCCGGTACTTGGCCTGGCCGGTGATGGAAAGCGCCCCCAGCGTGCGTCCGTGGAACGAATTCTCGAGCGAGAGAATCTCGTACTTCTCCGGGTGGATAGCGCGGCCGTGCGCGTGCACCATCTTGATCGCGCCCTCCATCGCCTCGGTGCCGGTATTGGCGAAGAACGTGCGCTGGAGGCCGCTGATTCCCGCCAGGCGCTTGGCCAGCGGTCCCTGATATTGGTTGTAATACAGGTTCGAAGTGTGGATCAGCAGCCCGGCCTGCTCGCGAATCGCCGCGACAATCCGGGGATGCGCGTGTCCCAACGCATTCACGCCGATGCCGGCGATGAAATCCAGGTAGCGGCGGCCTTCCAGATCGTAAACGTGACAGCCCTTTCCGCGCGCCAGCACCAGCGGATAACGGGCGTAGTTCTGCAATAGGTATTCCCGCTCCAGGTCCATCGTCTGCTGGGCGGTTTGATCCACAACGGGAGGAAAAGTGCTCGACATCTACTCATCATAGCGCGCCCGCGATGGTACAATACCCTGCATGAAACGCGTACCCACTCTGGCAGGATTGTTGCTGGTGCTGGCCACCCTGCTCTACTCCGCCGATGCCACCGGCAAGTGGAGAGGAAGCATCGACGCGGGCGGCGAAACCCACGAGCTGAACTTCGACCTGAAGGCGAGCGGAGACACCGTGACCGGCGCCTTCAGCGCGGGGGGACAGCCCAGCGAGATCAAAGACGGCAAGATTCAGGGCGACACCGTCTCCTTCTGGGCCACGGCGGAGTACCAGGGCCAGCCCATCAAGCTGGTCTTCAAGGGCCAGGTGCTGGAAAACGAGATTCACTTCACCATGGGCCTCGACGATGGCAGTTGGAGCACCGACCTGGTGGTCAAGAAAGTCCTCTGACCCGGCCTCCATTCAACCGCCTCACTCGCCGTACAACTAATAAATTCAACGTTTTAATGCCAATTCGTACCCGTTAGTTCCGCGTTTTGCGTACACTCGATTCAAGCGTAGTTGAGTCACTCAAGGAGGTCAAACGGGATGCACAAGCCTATTAAGTATGCTGAAAAAGCCCTGACATACGCCGCCGGCGCGGCTTGGTTTGTCTTCGACAAACTCAACCGGATCCACCAGAATCCGGGCTTCGTGCCGAAGTGGTCCGATCAACCGCTGCTGAAATCGTGGGAAAAGGCCAAGCCCCCGCTGGGCTGGCCGCGCGAGACCGATTCCCTGTGCCCGCGCTGCGTCCCCGAAATCCGCCAGCAGATCCTCGACGGCAAGACTCCCCTCGAAGTCCTCTACACCGATAAGCCGGGCGAGATCAAAGCGCAGATCGTCGAGCGCCATGGCAAGATCCTAATGGTGAAAGAGTGCCCCATCCACGGCCGCTTCGAAGACGTGATGGCAGTCGACACGGCGTTCTACCGGCACATCGAGCAGGTCTTCCCGGGCCGCGACATCCGCGCGCACAACGATTCCACGCTCCACAAACACGGCTCCAGCACCATCACGCACGGGCGCGGCTCGGTGCTCACCATCGACCTCACCAACCGCTGCAACATGATGTGCGACCCCTGCTTCATGGACGCCAACCAGGTGGGCTTCGTGCACGAGCTGAGCTGGGAAGATATCCGCACGCTGCTCGACAACGCCATCACCATCAAGCCCAAGCGCCAAATGTCGGTGCAGTTTTCGGGCGGCGAGCCGACGCTCTCGCCCTACTTCCTGGACGCGGTGCGTTACGCGCGCGAGGTGGGCTACACCTCGGTGCAGGCGGCCACCAACGGCATCGAGTTTGCCAAGAGCCCCGAGTTCTGCCGCCAAGCGGCCGAGGCCGGCCTGCGCTACGCCTACCTCCAGTTCGACGGCATCGGCAATGCCGCCAACCAGCATCGCAAGGTCGGCAACCTGTTCGACGTGAAGCTGCGGGCCATCGAGAACCTGTACGCCAACGGCGTCGATATCATCCCCGTCATCACCATTGTCAACGGCATCAACAACGAGCAGGTGGGCCGCATTGTCCAGTTCGCACTCGACAATCCCAAGAAGATACCGTTCCTCTCTTTCCAGCCGGTCTCCTTCACCGGCCGCGACGAAGCCGTCACCGACGAGCGCCGCGGCGCGCAGCGCTACACGCTCTCGCACCTGGCGCACGACGTGAAGAACCAGACCGGCCTGGGCGAGCCGGCGCGCGATTGGTTCCCGATTTCCTTCATGTCCACCTTCTCCGACTGGAGCGACCTGGTGCACGGCCCGCAGGCCGATTGGGGCCAGTTGAGCTGCGGCTGCCACCCCAACTGCGGCGTCGGCATGGCGGTGATGGTGGATAAGGAAACCAAGGAATCCGCGCCCGTGACGGCGTTTTTGAACGCCGACCGGCTGGCCCGCGACGTGGCCCGCATCAACGACGCCGCGCGCCGCAAGTGGCTCTCGGTGGCGGGCATGGCGCTGGCCGTGGCGCGCAATTACAATCCCTTCCAGGCGCCCACTCACTTCAAGCTCAGCGACATGCTGAAGAAGTTCGACAAGACGTTCGGCGCCACCGGCAAGAATTACGGCAACGTGGGCAAGGATCGCAGCTTCGACGACATCGAGCAGCGCCGCAGGGACCGCTGGAACTTCCTGTTCATCGCCGGCATGTGGTTCCAGGACCTCTTCAACTACGATTTCCGCCGCACCGAGCAGTGCATCATCCCCTACGCCACCCAGGAGGGCGAAATCTCCTTCTGCGCCTACAACACGGGCGTCGGCTGGCGTAACATCATCGAGAAGATGCACATGACGGCGACACTCACCAAGTGGTATGAGGAGCGCGGCCGGCACGAGATCTTCGCGGGCGGGAAGACGGTGCCGCTGGACAGCCTGGAGCACTCGCTGGTGCTGCGCCAGGAGCTTGTGACGACCGAAGAGCAGCACGACCTGGACCGCCTGGGGATCGCCAAGAACGCTCGTGAAGAGAAGACCCGCGCGCGCGACGCGAAGCTGAAGGAGCGGCAGGAGCAGGAGCGCATGATGAAGCTCTACCGCGAGCACGTGCTGAAAGAGCAGCCAGGGCCGGAGCTGGTGCAGATCGGCGGCATCCAGCCGGCGAGTCAGCCGGTCGAGGACCGCGAAGAAGTCGGCGCCTTCGGCGACTAAGCTCCTGCAAAACCCTGTTAAGCTGTTCATGAGTTGCGGAAGATGACCGCCTTCAGGGACATACGGCGAACCGACAGGGCGCTTACCGAGGAGCAGGCCCGGGAAATTCTGACGCGGGCGGAGCACGGCGTGCTGGCCACCGTGGGCACCGACGGGTGGCCGTATGCCGTCCCCGTGAACCACGTGCTCGCCGGGGATGTACTCTACATTCATTGCGCCCAAGAGGGACACAAACTGGAAAACATCGCGCATGAGGAGCGAGTCTCCTTCTGCGCCGTGGCGGGCGCCAGGGTGTTGCCGGCCAGTCTGTCCACCCTCTATGAGAGCGCCATCGTATTCGGCCGGGCGGCTGTGGTGACGGATCCGACGGAGAAACGACGGGGTCTGGAGCTTCTGGCCGTCCGATTCTGCGGGGCGCTGACGCCCGAGGCGGAAAATGCTATCGCCACTTCGGCCTCCCGAGCAGCCGTGGTGCGCATCCGGATCGAACGAATCGCCGGCAAGGCTCATCGTTCTGCGTGAAATCCGCACATCGCCACGCGGCTGGGCGTATACTATAGACGGCCCTGAAGTGCAGAATCCCGGTCCAGGGCTGTAGTACGATATCGAGCTTCGATTTAAGGAGTCGCCAATGAAGGTTTATTCGTCCGCGGTGCGGTTCCCTGTCTTGTGGATTGCCCTAGTTTTGCCGGCAAGCCTATGGGCTGCGTCTGCCTCGCTGCCCACCATCACCAAGGCGTTCGGCGCGGCCAACATTCCGGTGGGCGGGACCACCAGCCTGAGCTTCACCATCACCAACCCCAACGCCGGCGGGTCGCTGACCGGAGTGGGCTTCACCGACACCTTGCCGGCGGGCCTGGTCGTATCGACGCCCAACGGCCTCGCCGGCTCCTGCGGCGGCGGCACCATCACGGCCACGGCGGCGTCAGGTTCCGTCAGCCTGACGGGAGCGACATTGGCGGCGAGCTCTTCTTGCAACTTCTCGGTGAACGTCACAGGCACGACGGCGGGAACGCAGAACAACACCACCGGCGCGGTCAGCTCGAACGAAAGTGGCGCCGGCGGCGTGGCTTCGGCGAGCCTCGTAGTGCAAACTCCTGCCGTTCCAGTGTTATCGCCGCGGGCGCTGGCTGGACTCGCTCTGCTCCTGGCAGGCTTGGGATGGGGTTTTGCATCGCTTCAGGGTCAGAGATCCCGTCCGAACGTATAACTCTGGAAGACGAAGAGATAATTGGTGTTGACTCCGGGCGTGGTGGCGCGCAGGAATCCGCCCGCAAGAACATGCGCCATGCCCGCTCCAAATGTCCACCCGGAGGCCTGGTACGTTCCAAATACATCGGCCTCTTGCCCGACGTGCGTTCCAGCGTTACCGTTCACGGAGCGTACGATGGCCGTGCCGGAGCTGTTGTAGAGCGCATCGGTGGGGCTGGCCAGCCACCAGTTGTTATACATCGCGCTGAGGGCCACCTGTTTCGCGACATGCAGCGTTTCCAGGGATCGCAGATTGTGCACGTTGCGCCAGCCGAACAGGTCGGCGCGGCCAAATCGGTCGTGGTTGGAGGCGTAAAGCTGGTCGAACGTAGTGTCGCGCGTGGCGGCGTTTTGGCTGCCGGACGCATACTTGTATTCCACTTCCAAATCGAGCGGTCTCACCAGGTGAACGGGGCGGGAAATGCCGCTGAACCACGCATATCCGCGGTGCTGGACCGGGCCGGTGTGGCCGTCTTGGGCGACGGCCTCGAGGCTGTACTTCAACCTTCCCGGCAGAGGCCCCTCGGCGCGGCCGCCCAGCGTGTTTGTGCCCAGGCTGCCGATGCCGGTGAAACCACCTGCCCGGTTCTGGTCGTGGCGGAGCAAGTAAAAATCCACCGTCCCCTTGGGGATTATCTTGGTGAAGGTATCATACGTGCCCCAAACCCGGTCGCCCAGATCGGGGACATTGAACTGGTCCGCCTTGATCTTCACCACGGAGACCATGAGCACCTCGATACGCGCGGCCGGCAAGCGGTAATAGAGGCGCGCGGTATCGTAGCTGCGCGAGGTGTTCGTCCATTGCGAATCGCCGATCAAGCGGCCGCGGCCTTCTCCGAGGCTGATCACCTCGCGGCCCAACACGGCTCCAAAACCGGTCTGGCGCTGGGCGAAAAACTCCAGATAGCCTTCGTACAGATCCATGGAATCGCGCGCGGTGGTGGGGGCCACGCCACCGTAATCCGGCGCCCGCGCGTCCTGGCCGGTGGCCGAGATGCGGAACCAGTCCGTCGCATCCAACCGCGCGCCGATGCGCGTGCGCAGCAGAGGGTTGTCGAGATTCTTGGCCAGCCCGAAGTTGTTCCCGGTGCGAGATTCGTCCCGCACACGGAACTCGAAAATCAGCCGGAAACGGCCGCCGGTCTTTTGCTCCAGGAGCTTGTTGAATGCCCCGCCCGGGTTGGGAATCTGAGCTGCCGCTACTCCGCCGGCAAGTAGCCAGGTGACAGCTCGAAACCGCTTCACCGCACCACCACGTCCCAGATCTTCGACCGCCGCGACTTGCCCGCCGGCCCCTCCACGTCCAGTATCACAATGTACTGTCCAGCCTTCTGATAAGCGTGAATGGGGTGCTGCTCGGTAGAACTCGTTCCGTCGCCGAAATCCCATTTCCAGGACGTAATCTTGCCCACCGACAGGTCCTCGAACGCCACCAGCCGCCGGTTCATGTCCAATACCTTGAACGACCATTGCGCATCGATGGGCTTCTGAAACTGGGGCTCCAGCGGCATCAGCCTGAATGCCACCAACTCATCGGCCTTGCCGTACATGGTGTGCTGGCGCGAAAGATTCCAGAACGTATGCGCGTTGCTGTTGACGTCGTCGTAATCCATCACCGCCCAGGAGAGGCCGATGAGCTTGTTCTCGGTCAGCACCGATTCCACGGCCCGCTGGGGGCCTTCGCAACCGGCGTAGTCGAAGGGCGTGATCCAGAACTCCATGATCAACTTGCCCGATTCTCCCGGTTTGAAGTTGTAATTGTATGCGGCGTTGGCATAGGGAAGCTCCTTCACATAGGAGTTGCAGCCCCACGCCATGGTCCAATCCTTGCCCACGGCTGGCGTCATGATGTGGTAGTTCTGCGCCTGCACGCCCTGCAGGGACAGGCGCGCGTCCATTTGATCGAGTTCCTTGTTGGGCATGAACTGGGGGATCAGCGGGCCGCCGGAAAGGTCGCCATCCACCACCAGTTCGAAGGTGTCGTTGTGCAGGTCGGGATGCGAGAAGTCCCAGTAATTGTCGTAGGCCTCGTATAAGAAGTACAGGCGGTTGAGGCCCTTGACCCACCCGACCTTGACCTTGACGTCCAGGTTGGTCTTATCGGGCGCTTTGAACTTGCCGGTATCGTCCACAAGCTGGTCGATGCCGATGGCGTAATCTTCGGGCACCATGGCCCAGTCGTCGGCGTTGCCGTCGATACGGGGGATCATGTTGGGGGGAAACTGGAAGATCTTGAAGACGGTGCCTGGCCTGTCGAGGGCCACGGCCGGATAGCAGAGCAGCGCTGCCAGCGCGAGAAGCGGCAAACGGGATAAAGTCATGGTAAGTCCTTAAATGCGACGTTAACATTATTCGCGGATGGGCCGCGCAAAAGGCCGATTGGCAATCGGCCGCAGATTCCCAATCTGCCCCACAACTACGTGAAAGTTCCACTTTTTTTAAGGGTTGTTTTGGCAGCGGACTCGGGGCTAGGCGGGTAACATTCCGTTGCCTCCTATCGCCCTGATATTGTAAAGACATGGCTGGGAATCTCCTTTTCAAACATCTCGGGAGCCTCATGGCTGCCTGCATCGCCGTGAGCGGCCTGATGGCTGCTGAGCACCACGGAGCTGTCAAATCCGGAGGACTAGCCGTCCCCGGCGCCACCGTAACCGCCACGCAAGGCGACAAGAAGATGGTCACCACCACCGACGACCAGGGCGACTATTCGTTCCCTGAGTTGGCCGATGGCACATGGACCATCGACGTCGAGATGCTGGGTTTCGCCAAGCTCACACGGGACGTGGGGATCGCGTCCGATGCCCCGCCCGCGGACTGGGACCTGAAACTTCTCCCGCCAGGAGCCAACCTGGCCCCGGCGCCGGCCGCTCCC
>JBAWDI010000919.1:0-2808 GCA_049590695.1 Bryobacteraceae bacterium | reverse complement strand
AAAACCAGCCGCCATCAGGGGCGTATAAACGAGATGCGAAAGCAGCGGGCTGCTGGCAATGAACAAGTGGCCTCCAGGCACCAGAATGCGCAGGGCCTTGCCGGCAAAGGACGTGAAGAATGCTCTTAGCTGCTGCAGGTCCGTTTCAGTCAGAACAGTGAAACGGGGTACTGGATTGCGTCGGCAACCATCGAAAGACGGCGGTATCCGCCAGACGCCACCCCTTCGGTTTCGCAGTTTCCGCTTTTCCTCCGCACTATACTCCCTCAACCCGTATGGCGGATCCGTGACGATGGCCTGAATGGAACATTTTGGTTGCGCATCCAGCCAGATCAGGCAATCCGTCAGGTGGAGAGCATACTCGACGCTCCCCGGTTTTTGGCCTGCGGAAGCCTCTGCTCGACGGGCAGAGCTAAGCAGAGCGTGGGGATTCGTCATGGATGGTTTCCACCCGGGAAAGGTAAAGCTCAACTGCATCAATGAGGACTTCGGCTATTGACCGGTTTTCCTGTATAGCCGAGATCTTGACACGGCGATATAGATCCCGCGGAAGCCTAAAAGTCGATTTGGCCATCGGTATCAGGGGAAGTTGCTCTGCCATCTTGCCACCTTGACAGCAGTATGGCAGCCATCACCACAAAGGTCAAGGGCGATCTTGCCGCCGCTACCCCCCGAACGGCCACACCCGCTCCACGGTCTTGCTGAGCATCCAGCTCTTGTCGTCGGCGTTGAGAAACTTCATGTCGTCGCGGACCACGGTGAGCGCCTGCTCGTATGTCGCCTTGAAGTTCTCGAGGATCGGCCAGTCGGTGCCCCACATCAAGCGCCGCGGGCCATAGGCGTCGTACAAGCGCTTCACCAGTTCCTGCGCATCCAGCCACGGGTACGGCTGGCGCGAAAGCGACCAGGTGTGCGTAATCTTGACGAACACATTCGGGAAGCGCTTCAGCGCAATCAGTTTTTCGAGCTCCTGGGGCTGGCTCACGGGGCAATCGGCCATGTGGTCGATCACCAGCGTCAATTCGGGCAGCTTCTCCATCAACTGGGCCACCTGCGGCATGCGCCCGATCGCGGCCAGCACCGTCATGGGCACTTTCAGATCCAGGCAGCGCTTCCAGAGCGGGGGCATCAGCGGCCCGGTCAGCCAGTCGCCGGAAGCGCCGCCGCCGGGGCTCAGGCGTACTCCGCGGAACCCCTGCTCGGTGAGTTGCGACAAGGTGTCCGGCGCCGCCGCGTCCAGCGGGTCCACCCGGCACACCCCCTGAAAAGTCCCGGGATATTGCTTCAACACGTGCGCCAGAAAGCGGTTGTCGTAGCGGTAGTGAATCACCTGGATGATGACGGTTTTCGCGACCCCGTTGGCTTTCATCAGGCCCAGCAGGGTCTCCGGCGCGGCATCGCGCGCCGGGACATTGGCCCCCGGCGCGAACGGAAACTCGAGGTCGTGTTTCCACGTGTGGACGTGGGAATCGATAATGCGATAGTCGGCGGCCTTGAGCGTGGTCATGGCGAGCGTGGTCCCCAGGAAGGTCCGGCGTGAAACATCAGACATAAATCGGCTCCAGCGTGTTGACCACGTAAGCTCCCGACCGCTCGTAGCTGACGCGGGGGCCTTGGCGGGCCACGTCCAGATCCACGATGAGCCAGTTCTTGAACGAAGCCGCTTTCAGCACGCGATGGCAGGCGGGGAAGTCCACGTCTCCGTCGCCCAGGTCGTAGATATTCTGGAGGAAGCCGCCGGGGCCCCGCTTGGCGTCTTTGTAGTCCGCCAGCATCAGACGGTCCTTGTACCGGTCGAGTATCTTCGCCGCATCCATGCCGGCCAGGTAAAGGTGCGCGGTATCGGGCGATAGCCAGAACAGCTTGGGGTCGGTCATCTGCATGCACCGGTCCAGCTCGTCTTCGTTCTGCACCATCTGCCCCATGTGGTTGTGAAGGCCCGCCTTGAAGCCCATCTCGCCGGCCAGTTCGCCGAGTTGGTTATAGCACTCGCACATGGTTTTGAACGCGTCCGGATCCGCTCCCGCGCGCCGCCCCGGCGAGAACACCACCAGCCGGTTGGCGCCGAAATTCTTGAGGAAGGTCATGTCCGCCTTGGCGCTGTCCAGAACTTCCTTGCGACGGGCCGGGTCCTGCGCCGGGCCGTTGAACGAAATGGTCACCACGTGCAGCCCGCGTTTGGAAACTTCCGCTTCCATCTGTTCCGTGGTGATGCCGTAGGTCTCCAGAATTCTGGGGAACTGCGTCAGCCGGAGGCCGATAAACCCGGTGTCGCGCATCACGTCGAGGATGTCCGTGAACTTCGACCCCTTGAAGGAATTCCAGAGATTCGATCCCAGCCCCCACTTCACGTTCTTGTTGGCGGGAAGCCGATCTGCCGCCCGTCCCAGGGTGGCTGCCAAGGCACCCATGGTTGCTAATACATCGCGCCGTGTCATCATAGTGCTAATCGTACACTGGTTGCGGGTCCTCATGAAGCGCGATTTCCGGCGGTCGCTGGTGGCGGTGCTGGCGGGCAACGTCATCTACTTCGGCGTGGAGCGGTTCCTGCCGCTTCGTGCCCAGCACCAGCTCTATCAAATCGATTGGGGGCTGGCGGTGGATTTTTGGATCCGCCTCGCCTGTTGGGGGTTGATACGGCTTATCCGCTGAAGCCTATTTCAGCTTTTGCAGCTTCTTGCGAATCTCGGCGGCGTTCTTAGCGTCGGAGGCCAGCTCCAGGTACTTTGCATACGCTTCCTTGGCGGCCTTGGAATCCTTCAACTTCTCCTCGGTTTCACCCAGCCGCAGCCACGCGTCGCTATAGCC
>JBAWDI010000918.1:0-11702 GCA_049590695.1 Bryobacteraceae bacterium | reverse complement strand
CTACAGGGAATGCCGGTAGGAATACCGGCATGGCAGGCGAAACGCCTGCTCCACGGTGCGCCGCGGACCGCCCCACGATTTATTCTGGACACCGCAGCGGCTTATTAAGGTGGGACAGGCGCTTTCGTCTGTCAACCGATTTTTTTCACGCCCCCTAACCGTCGCGGCTCTAAAGACATCGCGCCACCACCAGCGTCAGGTCGTCGGACTGGTTGCCGGCGCTGAACTGTTGCACGGCGGTGAAAACGGCGGTGACCACCTCTTCCAGCGGGAGCCGGCGCGCCCGGCGCAACTCCTCGAGGAATCGGGATTCGCCGAATTCCTCCTCGCCCAGCATGGCCTCCGTGACACCATCGCTCGAAATCGCCAGCAGATCGGCGGGACCCATCTGAATCTCGCGCGCCACGCACTCCCACGTCTCGAACAACCCGATGACCGTGGCCGTGGCTTCCAACCGGTCCACGCTTCCGTCGGCACGCAACAACACGGGCGGGGTGTGGCCGCAATTCACATAGGTCAGACGGCGCGTGGAATCGTCGTAGACGCCGACAAAAAGGGTGGCATAGTGTTCGGGGGCGGTGGACCTCCACAGAATCCGGTTCACCTGTTGGAGGGTCTCGACCAGTCCCGTCGCGCCGCGCACGGTCCGGCTCAGACTACGCAAATGCGCTTGCAGATTGGCCACCAGCAGCGCGGCGTGCACGCCTTTGCCGGAGACATCGGCCAGCACCAGCCCTAGTTTCTCGCGGCCCAGTTCGAGGAAGTCGTAGTAATCTCCGCCGACGCGCGCGGCCTGGAGACATCGCCCCGCGCATTCGAGCGTCTGCAATACCGGCGCGGTCTGCGGGAGGAGCCTGGTCTGAACCTCTTTGGCGATCTCCATTTCCCGCGTGGTGCGGCGCTCGGCTTCCAGCTTCTCCGCGATGTTTTCGGCCAGGCCGAAATTATCCAGCGCCATGCCGGCCTGGCTGGCTACGGAAGCCAGCAGACGCTTGTCTTCGCCGGAGTAGGGCTCTTCGGACAAGCGCGGTCCCAGCGCCAGCAGTCCAACCAGCCGGCCATCGCGACCCAGCATCGGGACCAGACAGCCGGAATGGAGCGGCGCCAGCACCGCCGTCTTGGGATCTATTTCGAGACCAGCCGGCGGCAATTCCCAAGGCTCGCCGTGGCGGGCCAACTCCACGAGCAGCGGCGAAGTGCGGCGAATCGTTTGAAGATCGGGCGGCGCCACTCCCGCGGCGGCGCCCAGTTGGTCGTTGTCGATCGCCAGATAGACCACCAGCGATGCCGGCTGAAGAGCTGCGTTGAGCTGGTTGAGCAGCAGGTGCGCGAGCGCCTCGCGGTTGGCGGCCAAGCGCGAGGTTTCCGCCAGATTCTCGAGGATGACCCGGACGTCGTAGGCGCTGCGAAAGAAAGCGCGGTCGATCCTCCCGCTCACCCGCGTGTGAACGCGCGACCCGCCCCACAGCAGCGCCGTGCCGAACAGGGCGCCCAGCGCGGTGCTCGAGGAGTGGCCCATCTCGATCGCCAGCGGCAGACGCGCCAGGGACGCCGCGAACAACAGCGTCAGCCCGAAGCTGACGAAACACAGCAGGATCAGGAAGCCGCGCTGCACCAGCACGTAGCGCGCGCTGCGCCGCAACAGGACGGGGATATCGAGCACGCGCTGCTTGAAAACGGCGTAGGCGAACGAAGCCGGGACCAGCAGCAGGAGAGCATTGAGGATGATATTCAGCCAAGCCGGCGACTGGAAACCGGTGTAGTGCTCGGCGCCCCCTCGGATCAATGAAGGGCCGATGCCGGCCACGGTGCCCCAGAAGATCACGCGGATCTTGCGGCGCGATTCCGGTTCGCCGGCGAAGAAATAGTTGGCGGCCAGTGAAACCAGCCCGAGCGCGAGAAACGCGTACGTGACGCCGAAGTCGAACTGGTCGGCAGCCTGGGGGCCGATGAGTCTCGACAGAGTGGCGACGGGCCGCGAAACATCGGGGCGGCTCATCTCGCCGGCATCCGCCAATCCAAAGACCAGGGCCGCCCATTTGAGCCAGGGAAGCCGCCGGTCGATGGGAGAGCGCGCCGGGAACACCGCGCACAGGATGTAAAACGAGGCACCAATGGCGCCGAGGAAGATCCCGCCGTACAACTCCACCCAAAGCCGCAACGGTGCCGGCACAGTCTGGTAATCGCCCCGGAACCCGAACGCCGAGACGAAGCTCGCAAAGAAGCAGGCCAGCAGCCAGACGTTCCGGTCTTGCGGCCGGAGCAACAGAATGACGAGTCCCACGGCCGCGCAAATCGGCGGAAGCGAGTTCTCCAACAGCCTGCCGACGGCGTCCGGCAGACTGCCAGGAGTCGCGCCCAACTCCGAATTGCGGCGGAAGACACCGGTCAACTCGAGGGGAGCGGATTCGCCCGGACGCAGGACGGTCAGACGAACCGAATCCCCGGGCTCATGAATTCTCCAGACTCTTTCCTGATCTGCCGCGTCCTCCACGCGGCGGCCGTCGAAGGCGACGATCTGGTCCCCGACCCTCAATCCCGCTACCTCCGCGGGACTGCCAGGGTACACGTTGGTCACCACATTGGCGTGCTGAGACGGCTGGTAAGGACAATCGAGGCCGAGTTCGACGGTGGTCGGCTTGTCGAGTCGAAAGGCGACTACCCAGAAATAGGTGTAAAGCACGGTGGCTGCCGCGAAAACGATCGCCAGCGCCCTCAGCCCGATGTGAAGCCATCGCGACCGGCGGCTATTGGAAGAAGATGAGGCGGCCATGGACTCCACAACCTTTATAGCTGGAATCCGCTTGCCGCGCACGGAGGGCGAGTCATGGCGGTGACGTTCGCCGGCGGGAGTATTCCTTATCAAGGTTTGGCTTGGCGCTGCCGATATGAGTATTGTGACGCTACGTCCGGCCAGCCTGTTGGTAGTAGGCCTGTTGTCTGTCCCCGCCTGGGGCCTGGATCCCAAGCTGGCTCTCACACAATTCGGCCACGACGTCTGGACCACCTCGAACGGTTTGCCGCACGACTCCGTCCGCGCCATCGCGCAGACCGCCGACAGGTACCTTTGGTTTGCGACGGTGGACGGACTGGCTCGCTTCGATGGCGTCAATTTCACGGTATTCAGCGGCTCGAATACACCGCTTTTGAAGCAAGCCATGATGATCTCTTTGCAGGCGGCGCCGGACGGATCGTTGTGGATCGGCACGGGGTCGAGCGGGCTGCTGCGTTACCGCAATGGCGGCTTTGAGAAGATGGGAGACCCGGGGCTGGCCAAGGCCAGTATCCGTGCGCTGCTGGCGGATTCGCGGGGCGTGTTGTGGATCGGCAGCGACGGAGGCCTGGCGCGGCTCGAGGGGGGGCGGAACGCCTCCGTCTTCACGGGCGGATGGGAAGCCAACGTGCACGTCTTGCTGGAGTACCCGGCGGGTACTGTGTGGGTGGGCGCCAACGACGGGCTGCACCGGTTCGAAGGCGGCGCGGAACGGGTATTCACAACCAAGGACGGACTGCCGGACAACTCGATCTGGGGATTGGCGGCGGGCGCCGGGGGCGCGCTGTGGATCGGCACGCATACCGGGGGGCTGAGCGAGTACCGCCAAGGGCGCTTCCGCACATACGGCCAACACGACGGTTTCACGCCAACCGGCATTCTGGCGCTGCTTACAGACCGCGATGGCGCGCTGTGGATCGGAACGGACGGCGCCGGGGTCAGCCGGTTCGCCGAGGGGAAGTTCAGCTCCTATCAGACCCGCGACGGGCTCTCCAACCAGGTCATACGATGCCTCTACGAAGACCACGAAGGCAGCCTGTGGATGGGAACCGCCGGCGGCGGGGTCAACCGCTTCAAGGAATATCGCGTCACCATGCGCACCATGCGCGAAGGGCTTCCGAGCGACAGTATCCGCTCCCTCCAGCAAGACCACTCCGGAGACATCTGGCTCGGCACTACCGCCGGCATCGCCCGCCTGCGGGCCTCGGGAGAAGTGGAGGTATACGGCTCGCCGGACGGGACCTCGCGCAACTTAATGTGGCCCGTGATCCGCGACCGCCACGACAACCTGTGGGCCGCTTCCGAAGAGGGCGTCCTGCAAAAGTTTCGCGGGGAGCCGAAAGGCCGGCCGCAGCGCGAGTGGAGGTTTCAGCGTCCCATTCGTCTGCTGTTTGAGCAGCGGGATGGCACGGTGTGGGCCGGCTCGGGGGATAGCCTCATCCGGTTTCAGGACGACTCGGTGGCGGTCTTCGGCAAGGGGCAGGGCTTGGCCGCCGTGCCCGTGACAGCCATGGACGAGGGCGTGGAGGGAGCCATTTGGGTGGGAACCGCGCTGGGTGTGCAGCGGTTCGAGGACGGACAATTCGGTCCCGTGCTGGCCCGGCCCGGGCCGCGCCAGACGGTGCTCAGCATGCACGCCGACGCCGCCGGACACTTGTGGGTGCTGACCATGTCCGGTCTGAACCGCATCGCCGGGACGCATCTGACGCCGTTCACCCAGTCCCAAGGCATACCGGAGACTGGCTTGGGCTGGATTGTGGAAGACGCCGCCGGCTATTTCTGGATCGCGGGCCGCGGGCTGCTGCGGGTATCGCGGGCGGACCTGGATGCAGTTGCCGAAGGACGCAAGCGTGCCGTGGAACCACGAAGCTTCGGCGTGGCGGATGGGATGCGAGCCGGCAGCGAGTTTTCCTTCGGGGTGACGCCGTCGGCCTGGCAAGGCCGGGGCAACAAGCTGTACTTTGCAACCTACAGCGGCGTGATGGAGATCGACCTGGCGCGGTTGACCGTCAATCGGCCCGCGCCGCCGGTGCTGATCGAACGCGTAACCGACGGCCGGCAGAACCAGGTTAGCGCCGGTGGGTGGGTCCGCGCCGGAAGCAACCTCGAATTCCACTACACCGCCCTCACCTTTCTCTTTCCGGAGTTCACGCAATTCCGCTACAAGCTGGAAGGCTTCGATGCGGACTGGGTGGATGCGGGCAACCGGCGCGCCGCTTACTACACCAACGTTCCAGCGGGCAGGTACCGGTTCCGCGTGATGGCGCGCAACATGGATAGCGCCTGGAATGAGAGCGGCGCCTCGTTTTCTCTGGAGGCCCGGCCGCGCTTCTAACAGACGTTCTGATTCGCCGCGCTGTGCCTGCTGGCCGCGTCCGCGGCGGGGGTCGGCTACTACAAAATCCGTGTGCGCGACCTGCGCCGGAGCGAGCACAGACTGGCGGAGCGTGTCGAGGAACGCACGGCCGAATTGCGCCAGGAAGTCGAGGTTCGGCAGCGCGCCGAAGAGTCGGCACAGGCAGCCAACCGGGCCAAGAGCGAGTTTCTCGCCAATATGAGCCATGAAATCCGGACTCCCATGAATGGCATCCTGGGCATGACCGACCTGGCACTGGATACGGACCTCAACCCGGAGCAGCGCGAATATCTCAACATGGCGCGGTTTTCCGCGCAGTCCCTGCTGACGGTGCTCAACGACATTCTGGATTTCTCCAAGATCGAGGCGGGAAAGCTGGATCTGGAATCCATTGAATTCGATCTGCGCGACAGTCTGGAGACGACCGCCCGGATATTCGCCAAACCGGCCTTCGAGAAGGGACTGGAACTGATCTGCGAGGTGGCGCCGGATGTTCCGGAAAGGATTGCGGGCGATCCGACCCGGCTGAACGAAATCGTGATGAACCTGATGGGCAACGCCATGCGCTTTACCGACCGCGGCGAGGTTGCTCTGGAAGTGCGCGTTGAGGCGGAGGCTGAGTCCCACGATCCGGATTCCATCCTGTTGCGCTTCACGGTCCGGGATTCCGGCATTGGCATCCCCGCGGAGAAGCGCGAGCTGGTGTTTGAAGCGTTCACGCAGGCGGACGGCTCCACCACGCGGCGATATGGCGGCACGGGGCTGGGACTGACCATTTCGGCCAGGTTGGTTGCCATGATGGGCGGCCGCATCTGGCTGGAAAGCGAAGTCGGCCGCGGGACCCAGTTCCATTTCACCATCCGGTGCGGTATAGGAAAGGCGGAGTCCCCAGCCATCGAGGAGCAAGTTAGTCTGGCCGGAATTCCGGTGCTTGTGGTAGACGACAATTCCACCAACCGGAGGGTTTTCGCGGAGACGCTCCGCCGCTGGGGGATGCAGCCGGAGGTAGTGGGAAGCGCCGCGGCGGCGCTCGCCCGCCTGCGCGAGGCATGCGATGCCGGGTCCCCGTTTTGCGTAGTGCTGACGGATTCCACCATGCCGGATATGGACGGATTCCAACTGGTGGAGCGAATCCGGGAATCCGCGGATTTCGGGACCGTGGCCGTCATCATGGCGACTTCCGCGGGGCAGCGTGGCGATGCCGCCCGGTGCCGAACCTTAAGCATAGCCGCGTATCTGACGAAGCCCGTCCGCGGAGTGGAATTAAAGGCCGTCATTCGCTCCGCGTTGGGCCGTGCTCCGGATGACATACAGGCGCGTCCCTTGCTGACCCGTCATAGCCAGCGGGAACGGCGTCGCAGCCTGCATATTCTGCTGGCTGAAGACAATCCCGTCAATCAGAAGCTGGCGGTCCGGCTGCTGGAGAAAGAGGGTCACACGGTGGTGGTGGCGGACAACGGCAGGCGTGCACTGGAAGCTCTCGAAGGAGCGGACATCGACCTGGTGATCCTGGACGTGCAGATGCCGGAGATGGACGGTTACGAAGCCGCCGCTTCCATTCGCAAAACTGAGGAGACGACGCTCAAGCGTGTGCCGATTCTGGCGATGACGGCGCACGCCATGAAGGGAGATCGGGAAAAGTGTCTGGCCGCCGGAATGGATGGCTACCTGTCCAAGCCGATTCGCCCCGACGATCTCCGCCAGGCGATCGAAGAACTGGTGCCGGCCTGAGGCGCGGGCCGGGGGCCGGGCGTACCGCAATCCTGGTAGGATTGCACCATGAAGATCTCGCGACGGGCCTTTCACACGGCCATGCTGTCCACGCCGGCACTGGCGCAGGTGGCCGATCGGAAACTGGTCCTGCCGGCTTGGAGCGGCCCATCCAGCGCGGGTGATGGCTTTGCGTTAACCAGCGCGCTCTCGCCGCGCCAGCGGTGGAACGTGCCGGGGCCGCCGCGGAAATACTGTTCGGAATGGTTGCCGGCTCTGTTCGAACGAACGCTGGCGATTGACGAGTGGCGCGGAGAGAAGAACCAGTTGAGCTGGATCTTCACCGGCCCGACGGGCGGATTCACGGTGGAAGTGGGAGCGGGCAAGGTCCGCCTGGCGCAGCGCTACTACGACTCGCCGGGGCTGAGCAAGGTGCCGCCCGTCGCGGAGAGGCCCGCGCGGCACCCGGAAGGGCTGTGGGAGGAATCGAGTGCGGAGTACAATGGCGACCTGCGCGCCGTCACCGTTCTGCTCGATCACCGGCTGTCGGTTCACGTGGCGCTGAATGGCAAGGAGGCGCTGGCCGCGCATTGTGCCCTGGACGTGAACCAGCACCAACTGGCGTATTCGGGAGAGGAGGGCGCGATTCGGGGCCGCCTGTTGCCGCCGGCAATCGAAGCCGCCACGGTGCGCGTGGACGCTTCCGCCCGCTTCCAGCAGATGCTGGGTTTTGGTGGCACCACCACACCACCCGCTTACGCCGAGCTCAGCCCGGAAGGCCAGCGCGTCTGGTGACGCAAACTGGCGGAGTACAACCTGCTGCTGCACCGCGAATACCCCACCGGCGCCCTCCTGAATCCGGAAATGACCAATTGGGACCGGCCGTCGGACGCCTCCCCACACTACTACGGCGACAACTTCCCGAATTGCGAAACCAGCGACTTCGAGTACATGCGCCAGGTGCGGCGGATGGGCGGGAAAGTGATTTTCGAATTCTGGGAATTGCCCGTCTGGGCCAGGCTGCGCGACAGCGCCGGAAAGCTCACCGAGCTCCCCGACCTGGCGGCGTATACCAAGGCCATGGTCCGCTATTGCCAGGTCTCGCGCGAGAAGACCGGCTCGGCGCCGGAGATCGTGGGCATTCAGAACGAGGTGCAGCAGCCGCCCGAGGTATGGCAGCAGATGGCGCTGGCTCTGCGCCAGGCGCTGGATGAGGCGGGGTTCGGCGCGGTCAAGATCCACATGCACAATCCGCCGTTTCTCTCGGGCGGGATTGCCGCGGTCAAGGCGTTTCGCGAGAAGGACGCGGTGTGGAAGGCCATCGATTACGCCACCTCGAACATGTACGATTACCAGAATTTTTTCTACGATCCCGACGGCTTCGACGCGCTCCTTCGCGAGATGAAGCAGGCCATTGGCGGGAAACCGTTTCTGGCGGGCGAGCTGTGTGTCAACAATGGGGCCTTTCAAAACCGCAGTTACCGCACGGCGTTCGCCATGGGCCAGCTCTATCACAAGGTGCTGACCACGTTGGACGTATGCGGCATCCTGTACTGCTGGACCCTGCTCAACGTGGTGCAGCCCTCGTACGGGTGGACTCGCACGCTGATGGCGCCGGACACCGAACATGGCTTTGTGCCGGCCGCGACCAGCCATCAGTTGCGAGTGTTCGGGGCGTACTCCCGGCGAATCCGCGAAGGCATGACGCGGGTGCAGGCGGCCAGTTCCAACCCGCGGCTTCTGGCGACGGCATTCAGCGGAAACGCGGGCGCGCGAACGCTGGTGATGCTGAACCGGTCCGCGGCGGCGCAGAGAGTTGCGGTGACGTGGCCGGGAGGGGCGTTCCGGTATAGGGAAGTCGTCAGCCCGCAGCAGGAGAATGCCGTGGAGCCAGTGGCGGCCGGCGAGGTGACCGTGCCGCCGGGCGCGATTGTCACCTTGACGAACGTCGAGCTGGGCCAGGCGGCCGGCTAACCAAATCCAAGGAAGAACGTCTACCCTCAGGAGGGTTTTGATGGTAGAATGACTACCATGGAAAAGCGCATCGAACTGCTGCAAGGCACCCTGGACATGTTGATCCTGCGGACGCTGCTGTTCGGGCCCGCTCACGGTCACGCAATCGCCAGGCACATACAACAAACCACCGACGACGTGCTGCAACTGGAGCACGGATCGCTTTACCCGGCTCTGCACCGGCTGGAGCGGCGGGGCTGGGTGGTGGCCAAATGGCAAACGGCGAAAGACCGGAACCGGCAGTTCAAGTATTACCGGCTGACACCGGCGGGGCGGAAGCAGCTTGCCGCGGAAGGGTCCCGGTGGAAGCAACTGGCGCGCGCGATTACGCGGGTGATGTGGCCCGCGGAAGGAGAGTGAAATGGACTGGTTTCGGAAGCGGCGGGAATCGGACCTCGAACGGGAATTGCGCGACCACCTCGACCTGGAGGCCGAGGAGCAGCAGGCGAAGGGCCTGGCGCCGGAGGCGGCACGCTATAGTGCGAGGCGTGCCTTGGGCAACACGGCCTTGATCCAGGAAGACGTCCGCCAGGCGTGGGGCTGGACGTGGCTGGAGCGGCTCGGCCAGGATGTCCGCCACGTGGTCCGCGCGATCCGGCGATCGCCCGGTTTCGCGATTGTGGCGGCACTTTCGCTGGGCATAGGGATCGGCGCCAGCACCTCGGTTTTCACGGTCTTCTACGCCATGTTTCTGCGCTCGCTCCCGGTGCGCGACCCGCAGCAGCTTCGCATCCTCAACTGGGCCGGCGGAGAAAACGTGCCGGCGCACTCTTTCAGCGGTTACATGACCGAAGTGAACGGTATGCGCACCGGCGGCTCTTTCTCATGGGATGCGTTCCAGGCGATCCAGAAAGGCCACGCCGGCTTTTCTTCCGTGGCCGGCTTTTCCCAAGTCGGCGTCAACATTGTCACCAAGACCCAGGCCTGGCAGACCACGGCTCAACTTGTGAGCGCCAATTTCTTCGACGTGCTGGGAACCCAGCCGGCCGTGGGCCGCGCATTCACCGCGGACGCCGATTCGCTGGCCACGCCGCCCACCGTCCTGCTGAGCTGGCGAATGGCGCAGCGTCTTTTCGGCAGCGAGCGATCGGCCGTCGGATCGTCGGTCACCATCAAGCAGGTTTCCTACACCGTAATCGGCGTTCTTCCCCCGGATTTCGCCGGCCTGAGGCAGACCGAACCGGCGGATGTATACATTCCTCTCGCGCGTGCCCACGAACTGTCCGACTTCTACCGTTTTGACAAACCCGACACCTGGTGGATTCAGATCATCGGACGCGTGGCGCCGGGCAAGCGGGATCGAGAGGTACGCCCCGCGCTCGACGTCATCCTGGCCCAGGTTGCCGCCGCCTACGGGGCACAGCTCAAGAAGCCGGTGGACGCTCCCAAATCGGTTCTGCTCGACGGCCGCACCGGACTCGACATCCTCAACACCGAAATGTCCCGGTCTTTGCTGGCGCTGTTTGCCATGGTGGGCCTCATGCTGCTGGTGGCCTGCGCCAATGTGGCGAACCTGCTGCTGGCGCGCGGCGGGGCGCGGGCCCGCGAGTTGGCGGTACGGCTGTCATTGGGCGCAAGTAGAATGCGCATCGTCCGGCATCTGTTCACCGAAAGCCTGGTGCTGGCTTTGGCCGGTGGCCTGCTCGGGTTGTTCCTGGCGCGCCTCGGCACGGTGTTGCTCACCAAGCTTCTGATGGAGGCCTACGAGTGGGCCCTCGATCTGAAGCCGGACGCCACGGTGATGGCCTTCGCCATGGGGCTTTCGCTGGTGACGGCACTGCTGTTCGGCGTCCTGCCCGCGTGGCGCTCCACCGCCGTGCACCCGGCTGCGTGCCTCCGGCAGGGCGGCGCTGGCGCCGGTTCCCTGCGGCAGCGCCTGGCCAAGAGCCTGGTGGTGGTTCAGATCGCCCTGGCCTTTGTCCTGGTCTTTAGCGCCGGTCTCTTCGCGCGGACCCTGGCCAACCTGGGCAACGTGGCCTTGGGCTTTCGTACCGACAGGCTGCTGCTGTTTTCCGTGGACCCCAGCCGCAGCGGGTACAAAGAGCAACGCCTCGTGGATGTCTACCGGCGAATTCACGACGGGGTCGCCGCCATCCCCGGCGTCCGGTCGGCCACGTTTTCGAGCATCCCGCCGCTGGCCGGATGGATGTCATCGCAGAGCATCACCGTGCCGGGTTACACGCCTCCGCCCAAGGACAGCGGCCCTCTATACGTTGTTGCCGGAGACCAATTCCTCACCATCATGGGCACCCCGATCCTGCTGGGCCGCGACCTTTCCGCCTCCGACGATGAAGGCTCCGCCAAAGTTGCCGTCGTCAACCAGACCCTGGCGAAGAAGTATTTCACCGGCAATCCGGTGGGGCGCGAGTTCGCCTTCGGGGACAAGTTCACCAAGCCCGTTCGCATTGTGGGTGTGGCGGCGGATGCCAAAATTCACGATATCCGCAGTAAGATTGAGCCCACCATCTACCTCTCTTATGCGCAGTACCCCAGCCGCCTGGGGCTAGTAACCTTCGAGGTCCGTGCCGCCGGGGATGCCCTGGCGCTCTCGAACGCCGTGCGGCGTGCGGTGGCGGCGGTCGACCCCACGCTGCCCGTGGCGCAGATCCGCACGCAGAGTGAGCAGATCAACCGAAGCCTCTTCCGCGAACGCACCTTCGCATTCCTGTCGTCTTTTTTCAGCGCGATCACGCTGGCGCTGGCGTGCATCGGGATCTACGGAGTGTTCGCTTATGCGGTGGCGCGCCGCACCAGCGAATTCGGCGTGCGGATGGCGGTAGGGGCAACCGGGGCGCAGGTGGGCTGGCTGGTGCTGCGCGGCGCTCTGCTGCTGGTCGCGGTGGGCATGGC
>JBAWDI010000917.1:0-13627 GCA_049590695.1 Bryobacteraceae bacterium | reverse complement strand
GACCTTCGCTTCAAGAGCCTGGAGGATTTCGAGCCCGAACAAGTGGCCCGCCAGGTAAAGCCGCTGAAGGAGATGCTGGAGCTTCGCACCAAGCTGTCGGACTTGCGCGGGTCTCTGCAAGGCAATGACAAGCTCGAAGAACTGCTGCTCGACGCGGTCGGCAATACCGAGAAACTGGACAAGCTGAAGGGCGAGCTTGCCAAGGGTGAAGGAGGCTCCAAATGAGCGAACCGCAAAAGGCGGCGCAGCCAGCCGCCGTGGAACAGGTGGTCGAAAAGGGGCTGCTGGACCAGATCGTCGAGGATGGCCGGCTGGCCAAGGACGTCAGCGGCCGGGAGCGCGGCAAGGACCTGGTGAAGGAGTTCGTGGCCCAGGTGCTGGACGGCTCCATGACGGTGTCCAAAGATGCGGAAGCCATGATCAACGCGCGCATCGCGCAGATCGATCATCTGCTTTCCATCCAGCTCAACGAGATTCTGCACCACGCCTCGTTCCAGAAATTGGAATCGACGTGGCGCGGGCTGAAGTACCTGGTGGACCAGAGCGAGACCAGCGATCACCTCAAAATCAAGATTATCAACGCCTCGAAGAAAGAGCTGCTGCGCGATTTGCAGCGGGCGCCGGAGTTCGACCAGAGCGCGCTCTTCAAGAAGGTGTACGAGGAGGAGTTCGGGATTTTCGGCGGCGCGCCGTTCGCCGGTCTGGTGGGCGATTACGAGTTTGGCCGCGGGCCCGAGGATATCGAGCTGCTGGAGAAGATCTCGAATGTGGCGGCCGCGGCCCACGCGCCGTTCCTCTCGGCGGCGTCGCCGGAGATGTTCAATCTCGAGAGCTACACGCAACTGGATGCGCCGCGCGACATGGGCAAGATATTCGACACCACGGAATACGCCAAGTGGAAATCGTTCCGGCAGTCGGAAGACGCGCGCTACGTGGCGCTCACCTGCCCGCGCATCCTGATGCGCCTGCCCTATGGGAAGGAGACCAAGCAGGTGGAGGGCTTCGGGTTCGAGGAGCACGTGGATGGCTCGGATCACGACAAGTACCTGTGGGGCAACGCGGCCTTCGCCCTGGCCGCGCGGATGAGCCAAGCCTTCGCCTTGTATGGCTGGTGCGCGGCGATCCGCGGCGTGGAGGGCGGCGGGCTGGTGGAAGGCCTGCCGGTCCACAATTTCTACACCGATGCGGGGGACGTGGCCATGAAGTGCCCGACCGAATCCCCCATCACGGACCGCCGGGAAAAGGAGCTGGCGGACCTCGGGTTCGCCCCGCTGGTGCACTGCAAGGGAACCGATTTCGCGGCGTTTTTCAGCGTGCAATCCTGCCAAAAGCCGAAGTTGTTCGATAGCGACGCGGCCAACGCCAACGCGCGGCTGTCCGCGCAGTTGCCGTACATCCTGGCGGTGGCCCGGTTCGCGCACTATCTGAAGGCGATGATGCGCGACAAGATCGGCAGTTTCACATCCCGTTCGGAATGCGAGCGCTGGCTGAACAAGTGGATCACGAACTACGTGACGCCGGACGACAGCGCGTCGGCGGCCACCAAGGCGCAGTATCCGCTAAGGGATGCCAGAATCGAAGTGGTGGAGATACCCGGTAAGCCGGGGGCCTACCGCGCGGTTGCATTCCTGCGGCCGCACTTCCAGTTGGATGAGTTGTCGGTATCGCTCCGGTTGGTGGCGGATTTGCCGATGTCGGCTCGGAAGTAACGGGCAAGCTATAGCATGCCCCACCAAGGCGGGGCAACCTGTAGAAGTAGAGAGAGGAGAACTAAAGATGGCGACAGTCGATTATTTCCTGAAAATTGACGGTATTCCAGGCGAGAGCCAGGACAAGACGCATAAGAACGAGATCCAGCTCAACAGCTTTTCCTGGGGCGCCACCAACGCTGGCACCTCCGCGACGGGCGGAGGGGCAGGCGCCGGCAAGGTGCACTTTAGCGACTTTAGCATCACGAAGTCGGTAGACAAAGCTTCCCCAAAGCTGATGCTGGCGTGCGCCAATGGGGAGCACATCAAGAGTGCGGTGCTTACTTGCCGGAAGGCGGGGAAAGAGCAGCAGGAGTACCTGAAGTACACCTTCACGGATCTGCTGATTTCGAAGTTTTGGATCGGGGGCACGGAGGTCATGCCGGCGGACGAAGTGTCGTTGAATTTCTCCAAGGTCGAAATGGAGTACAAGGCGCAGAAGGCGGACGGGACCCTGGACGGCGCGATCAAGGCTTCCTACGACGTCAAACAGCAGACGGGCGGCTAGGGCCGGGGCAGAGCCATCCATGAACTCCCGAGAGATGTACCAGGCCGGGAAACTGGACGAGGCGGTGCAGGCGCTGGGTTCCGAGTTGCGAAACGATCCGACGGACACCAAGCGCCGCACCTTCCTCTTCGAACTCCTGTGCATTACGGGAGACTACGATCGCGCCGAAAAGCAACTGGACATACTCGCCGACGCGGGCAAAGAGGCGGCCATGGGGACGCTGCTGTATCGCTCCGCGTTGCAGGCGGCCAGGACCCGGCGGGACATGTTCGAGAAGAAGACGTTTCCGCTCGGCGCGGGGAGCACGCTCGCCGGCGGCACTCTGAACGGGCAAGCGTTTGAAACCATCGAGGATGCGGATCCGCGCATCGGCGCGCACCTGGAGGTGTTCGCGGCGGGAGCGTACTTGTGGCTGCCGTTCGAGCACATGGCATCGGTGCGGATGGAGCCGCCCAAGCGCCTGCGGGACACCATCTGGATTCCCGCCATCCTTCAGACCGGACCGAAATGCAAGGGGCTGGATCTGGGCGAGGTGCTCTTGCCCGCCCTCACGCCGCTGGTGTGGAAGCATCCCCGGAACAGCGTGCGTTTGGGCCGGGAGACGGTCTGGGAGGAAGCCGATGGTGAGACCGTGCCCGCCGGCCAGAAACTGCTGCTGGTGGACGGAGAGGAGATTCCCATACTGGAGGTGCGGAACCTGTTGTTCGCGGCCTCTTCCGCGGCCGCGGAATAGGGCCGCCATCAACCCCGCATGCCCCTGCGCGACGATCTGCTGAATCCCATCCCCGGCGAAAACCCCAGCGGCGAGAGCCTGCGCTACGCGGCGGTCTTCGACAAAATCAAGGAAGCGCGCCGCGCGGACGACGATGCGCCTCAAGGCGACTGGCAGTTTGAGCGCAAGACCGCCGATTACCCTCTGGTGATTAAACTGGCCAGCGAGGCACTGGCCACCAAGAGCAAAGATTTGCAGGTGGCCGCGTGGCTGACCGAAGCGATGCTCCGCAAGGAGGGTTTCCAGGGTCTGAAGGCCGGCCTGGAGTTGATCAAGGGATTGGTCGAGAACTTCTGGGATACTCTCTACCCGGAGCTGGACGATGGCGACGCCGAGATGCGGGCGGCCCCTTTGGAGTGGCTGGGCACGCGCATGGAGCCGGCGCTGCGCAGCGTCCCGCTTACCAGCAAGGGCGCGAACTGGTTCCAGTTCAAGGAATCGCGCGCGGTGGGTTACGAAGCCGCAGCAGACACCGACGCCAAGGCGGAGGCGCGGAGCACCGCCATCGCCGAAGGCAAGATGAGCGGCGAGGAGTGGGACGGGGCCGTCGCCGCCACGCCGAAGGTGTTTTACGCCGAGATGGAGGAGACCCTCGACGGCATTCTGGACGTCCTCGAGGTTCTCAACATCATCGGCGAGGAGAAGTTCGGCGACGTCGCGCCGTCGTTCGGTCCCATGCGGACCACGGTGGAGGAGATCCGGCACACGGTTCACGGGCTGTTGCAGAAGAAGCGCGAGGTGGAACCGGACGAAGGGGCGGAAGCGGCGGCCGCGGAGGAAGAACCTGCCAGCGCGGAAGAAACACCGGCGGCGCCAAGACCGAAAGCTGGCACGCTGGCGGCGGAGCCAGTCGATGCCGACGATGCGTTTCAAAGGGTGACGGCGGTGGCGGCCTACCTGCGCCGGAACGATCCGTCGAGTCCCCTGCCCTACCTGCTGCTGCGGGGACTGCGCTGGGGCGAGTTGCGCGCCGCCGGCACGGATGTGGACGCCAACCTGCTCGAAGCCCCACCCACCGGCACGCGCCAGGCGCTCAAGAAAGCCGCCCACGATTCCGACTCGCCGCAAGTGCTGGAACTGGGCGAATCCGCCATGGGCCTTCCCTGCGGGCGAGGCTGGCTGGACCTGCAACGCTACGTTTTCCGCGCCGCCAACGAATTGGGGTACTACCAGGTTGCTTCCGCCATACGGGCGGAGGTGAATGGATTGCTGGCGGATTATCCGGCCCTGCGGCAGGCGACCCTGCTCGACGACACGCCGGCCGCCAATCCCGAGACTCAGGCCTGGTTGAACGAGATTGCCGCCGCGCCACCCGCCGAAGCCGCTTATGCGCCGGCCGCCATGGAAGACGCCACGGAAGCGTCGTGGGCCGCGCCGGACGGCGGGCCGGAAATCGTCGATGCCAACGACGTGGCTATGCAGGCGGCGCAGGCTGGAAGACCGCAGGAGGCCATCGAAATTCTGACGCGCGAAGCCACGGCCGAGAAATCGGGGCGCGGGCGGTTTCAGCGGCGGCTGCAACTGGCGCAACTATGCATGAACATGGGCTACGAGCGGATCGCCCACCCGATTCTGGAACAACTCGCCGCCGAAATCGACAGCCGCGGACTGGAAGGATGGGAAGCCGCGCCCACGGTCGCCCAGCCGCTGGCCTTGCTCTACCGCTGTCTGGAGAAACTGGACACCGCGCCGGATCTGAAACAGAAGGTCTACGACCGCATCTGCCGGTTGGATCCATTGCAGGCTTTGGCCTGCGGGAGGTAAATGATGGCCAAAGCGGACCCCGACGTGGCCGTCACTCCAACGCTGCTCGACCGGCTCATCGATCTGGAACCGAAGGTGGCGGCGGACCCGCCGGCCAGCCGGTCGCAATCGGTGCGGCAGTTGAAAGCCTCGCTGCGGCGGGACCTGGAATGGCTGCTGAACACACGGCGGATTCCCGATGAGGCGCCGGAGACCTACCGCGAACTGCACCGGTCGCTCTACAACTTCGGGCTGCCCGACGTGACGTCGATGAGTCTGAACTCGCCGCGAGACAAGCAGAGGCTGCTGCGCCTGGTGGAGCAGACCATCGCGATATTCGAGCCCCGTCTCACCGCCGTGCGGGTGCGCGCCGTGGACAGCGCCGCATCGGGGCCGCGAGTGGTGCGGTTTCAGATCGAGGCGCTTCTGAAAATGGACCCCGCGCCGGAACAGGTTCTGTTCGACACCTTGCTGCAACTCAACAGCGGGGAGTACCAGGTGAAGGGCGAATAGCGTGCGCGACGAATTGCTGCTCTACTATGAACGCGAGCTCACGTTCCTGCGGCAGATGGGCGTCGAGTTCGCGGACAAGTACCCGAAGATCGCCTCGCGCCTGAGCCTGGAGCCGGACAAGTGCGAAGACCCGCACGTGGAGCGGCTGCTGGAAGCCTTCGCGTTTCTGGCCGCGCGCGTGCACCTGAAGATCGACGACGAGTTCCCGGAGATCACCGAGGCGCTGCTCAGCATCATCTACCCGCACTTCATCCGGCCGGTGCCCGCGATGACCATCGCCGACTTTCGCGTCAACCCCGAACAGGGGCAGATCGGCGGGGGGCTCAAAATTTCGCGCGGCTCGGTGCTGTCGTCGCGGCCGGTGGGCGGGGTCCCCTGCAAATTCCGCACTTGCTACGACACGTACGTCTGGCCGTTGAGCGTGGTGGCGGCGGAATGGAAGACGCCGGACCGGCTGCAGCCCGCCATCAAGGCTCCGGAAGCCGCGGCGGCGTTGCGCGTGGAATTGAAGTGCTGGCCCGACAGTACCTTCGAGAAACTGCACCCGGAGCCGTTGCGGTTCTTCCTGAACGGCGAGAGCGGCCTGATCCACACCCTCTACGAACTGTTGTGCAGCCGCTGTACGCAGATCCTGGTGCGCGACCCGACTCCAGGCTCGCGCGTGCGGCCGGTCGCGCTCCGCCCCGAGGCACTGCGCCCGGTGGGGTTCGCCGAGGATGAAGGCATGCTGGGATACCCGCGCCGCTCCTTCACCGGCTACCGCCTGCTGCACGAGTACTTCACGTTTCCGGACAAGTTCTTCTTCTTGGACCTGACAGGACTCGAAGCGGCCCTGGCGGGCGGATTCAAAGACCGGGCCGAGCTGATCTTTCTGATCGCGCCGTTTGAGTTGGCGGACCGGCGCCAGGCGCTGGAGCTGGGGGTCACCGAGAAGACCTTTCAAACCGCCTGCGCGCCCGCGGTGAACCTGTTTGAGCAGACGGCGGAGCCCATCCTGCTCACCGAGCGGCGCTTCGATTACCCCATCGTGCCCGACATCCGCCGGCGCAACGCCACCGAAATTTTTTCCGTGGACGAAGTGGTCAGTGTCCGGCCGGGCTCGCAGGAACCGGTGCGCTTCGAGCCGTTCTATTCCTTTCGCCACGGCCACTCGGGCGGCCGCGGACAGGTCTTTTGGATGGCTTCGCGGCGGGCTTCGGGCCGCCGGGACGATGAAGGCACGGAGATGTTCCTCTCGCTGGTCGACCTGGAGCAGCGGCCGGTGGCGCCGGACGTCGACAGCCTCACGGTGCGGCTCACGTGCACCAACCGGGATCTTCCGTCGCGCCTGCCGTTCGGGATGGAGTCGGGCGATTTCGAATTGGAGAGCGGAGCGCCGGTCCACTCCATCATGGCGCTGAGGAAACCCACGCCGGCCCTGCGGCCTCCCACCGGGAAATCCTCGCTGTGGCGGCTGATTTCGCACCTGTCGCTGAATTACCTGTCGCTGGTGGCGGAGGGGCGCGAGGCGCTCCAGGAAATCCTGAAGCTGTACAACTTCACCAACTCTTCGTATTCGGTGAAGCAGATCGAAGGCATCGCGGATCTGAAAAGCCGGCCGCAGTTCGCGCGGATCATATCGGAAAACGGCATCACCTTCGCGCGCGGCACGCGGGTGGAGATGGAACTCGACGAGGAGAACTTTGTGGGCGGCGGCGCGTACCTGTTCGCCAGCGTCATCGAACATTTCCTGGGGCTGTATGTCACGCTGGCGAGTTTCAGCCAACTGAGCGTTTCGACACGGCAGCGAAAGGAGGTTCTGAAACTGTGGCCACCACGGGCCGGCTCCAGGATCCTCCTGTAGAGAACGATCGGCCGCAATTTGCGGAACTGGAGCGGGTGCTTCGCGAGCAGCCGTTCGGTTTCGATTTCTTCCAGGCCGTGCGCCTGCTGGGGCGGATTCTCGCGGACCGGCAGCCCGTCGGGCAGTTCTCCAGCCCGCGCACGGAAGTGGTGCGTTTCGGAACCGGCGCGGATTTCGGGTTCCCCCCCAGCCAGATCGCCGCGCTCGACTGGCCTCGGGACGCGCAGCCGCTGATGCGCGTGAATTTCATGGGCCTGACCGGGCCCCAAGGCCTGCTGCCGCTGTACTATTCGGCACTGGTGCGGGAGCGGCTGCGCGCGCGGGATAGCGCGCTACGCCAGTTCCTGGACATCTTTAACCACCGGGCCATCTCGCTGTTCTACCAGGCATGGGAGAAGTTCCGTTTCACGGTGACCTACGAGCGAGGCGAAGACGACCGGCTCTCGCCTCACCTGATGGACTTGCTGGGGCTGGGGACGCCGGGATTGCGGGATCGCCAGCAGATCCCCGACGAAGCGCTGGTCTTCCGCTGCGGACTTTTAGCCGCCCAGACGCGCTCGGCGGCGGCGCTGCGGCTGCTGCTGATGGACTACTTCGAAGTCCCCGTGGAGATCGAGCAGTTCGTGGGCGCGTGGCACAAGCTGGAGGAAGACACACAGTGCCGGTTCAGCGATCGCGCTTCGTACTCCGAGCAACTGGGAATGGGCGCGGTAGTGGGAGACGAGGTTTGGGACCAGCAATCCACGGTGCGAATTCGCCTGGGACCGCTGAGCCTGGAGCAGTACCGGGATTTTCTGCCGGACGGCAACGCGCACGCGCCGTTGCGGGCTCTGGTCCGCTTTTTCGCCGGAAACGAATTGGATTTCGAGGTGCAGTTGGTGCTGCGCAAGGAAGAAACGCCGGCCTGCGAACTGGGTCGAGAAGGCGCCGCCGGCCCCCGTCTGGGCTGGCTGACGTGGGCCAAGACCGCTGCAATGGCGGAGAATCCGGATGACGGGATATTGCGGATTTGAAGGTCAACATTCGACGCGGAGACGCGGAGACGCGGAGAAAAACGCAGAGCGGAAAAGAAGAAGAGGAAGCGGAGGAAGATGAAGCCGAGGGGGACGGGACCCGGGAGCTTTGGCGGCTGGGGAAAAGGAATCGAGTGAGGAGCCTGGAATGAGCGTAAACCTGAAGTCACTGATCGGAAAACTGAACGGCCCGACGCGGAGCACGCTGGAAGCGGCCGCCGGGTTGTGCCTGTCACGCACACACTACAACATCGAGATCGAACATTACCTCATGAAGCTGATGGAGGCCAGCGATACCGATGCGGCCCGCATCTTCCGTCACTTCGAGGTGAACCAGTCCAGGCTGGCCGCGGAGTTGACCCGCAGCCTGGATAAGCTGAAATCGGGCAACGCGCGCACGCCCGCCATCAGCCCCACGGTGCTTCGCATGTTGACTCAGGCCTGGACTACCGGGTCGATCGATTACGGCGCGTGGCAGGTGCGCACCGGCTTCACGCTGCTGGCGCTGGTCGCGGACGAGGAACTCGCCAGGATCGTGCGCGAAGTCAGCAAGGAACTGCAAAAAATCGAGCCGGAGGCGCTGAAGAAGGATTTCGTCGCCCTGGTGCACGGCTCGCACGAAGACGAGGTGACGGAAGAAGCACCCGAACCGGCCGGCGCAGGCGCACCGGCCGGCGGCAAGACCGCGAACCTCGACCAGTTCACCGTCAACCTGACGGCCAACGCCAAAAGCGGCAAGCTCGACCCGGTGCTGGGGCGCGACACGGAAATCCGGCAGGTGATCGATATCCTGATGCGGCGCCGCCAGAACAACCCCATACTCACCGGCGAGGCGGGCGTGGGGAAGACGGCCGTGGTGGAGGGCTTCGCGCTGCGCATCGCGCAGGGCGACGTTCCGCCGGCCTTGAAGAACGTCACCCTGCGGACGCTCGACCTGGCGCTGTTGCAGGCCGGGGCGGGCATCAAGGGCGAATTCGAAAACCGGCTGAAAGGGCTCATCGAAGAGGTGAAATCGTCCCCCACTCCCATCATTCTGTTCATCGACGAGGCCCACACCATGATCGGCGCGGGAGGACAGGCCGGCCAGGGTGACGCGGCCAACCTGTTGAAACCGGCGCTGGCGCGCGGCGAACTGAGAACCATCGCCGCCACAACGTGGTCCGAGTATAAGAAGTACTTCGAGAAAGACCCGGCGCTGGCCCGGCGCTTCCAGGTGGTGAAGGTCGAGGAGCCCGAGGAAGCCCAGTGCATGACCATGCTGCGGGGCATCGCAGCCTCGCTCGAAAAGCACCACAAGGTCCGCATTCTGGACGAAGGGATCTCGGCGGCGGTGCGGCTCTCGCACCGGTTCCTGGCGGGACGGCAATTGCCGGATAAAGCCGTCAGCGTGCTGGATACGGCTTGCGCGCGCCTGGCCCTGGGCCAGAACGCCACGCCTCCGGCCATCGAGGACGCCACGCGGCAGATCGACGACTATGACACGCAGGAGCGCGTGCTCTCGCGCGAGTCGGCGGCCGGCGCGGACCACGCCGAGCGGCTGGCGGAGATCCGCGAAAAGCGGGCGCAAGTGGCCGCCAGGCTGGCCGAATTGAAAGAACGCTTTGCCAAGGAATCCGCGCTGGTGAGCCGGGTTCGCGAGATCCGGGGCCAACTGGAAGAGGGCACGGGCGAGCAGGAACCCCTGCGCGCGGAACTCGAGAAGCTCACTGCCGAACTGGCGGCGCTGCAAGGCGAGACGCCGATGATGCGCGTCTCGGTGGACGGCCAAATCGTGGGCGAAGTGATCTCCGCGTGGACCGGCATCCCCACCGGCAAGATGGTGAAGGACGAGGTTCAGACCGTGCTCACGCTGGAATCCCTTCTGGGCGGCCGGGTGATCGGACAGAACCATGCTCTGGAAGGCATCGCGCAGCGCATACGGACCTCGCGCGCCGGGTTGGAAGATCCCAAAAAGCCCATCGGCGTATTCCTGCTGGTCGGCCCCAGCGGCGTGGGCAAGACCGAAACGGCCCTGGCATTGGCCGACCTGATGTATGGCGGCGAACGCAACCTGATCACCATCAACATGTCGGAGTTTCAGGAGGCCCACACGGTATCCACTCTGAAGGGATCGCCCCCAGGATACGTGGGCTATGGCGAAGGCGGTGTGCTGACCGAGGCCGTGCGGCGCCATCCGTACTCGGTGGTTTTGCTCGACGAAGTGGAGAAGGCCCACCCCGACGTGCTGGAACTTTTCTTCCAGGTGTTCGACAAGGGCAGCATGGAAGACGGCGAGGGGCGGGAGATCGATTTCAAGAACACCATCATCCTGCTCACCTCGAACACGGCCACCGACACCATGATGAAGCTCTGCGCCGATCCGGAAACCATGCCCACTCCGGAAGGCATCGTGAAGGCCATCAAGCCGGAGCTGAACAAGACTTTCAAACCGGCGTTCCTGGGGCGCCTGGTGGTGATCCCCTATTACCCGGTGCGCGACGACGCGCTCAAGAAGATCATCATCTTGAAACTCGCCAAGATCCAGAAGCGCATTCATGAGAACCACAAGATTCAACTGGTGTGCGACGGCGCGCTGATCGACGAAATCGCGCGGCGCTGCACGGAGGTGGAAAGCGGCGCGCGCAATGTGGACAACATTCTCACCAACACATTGCTGCCGGAGATCTCGCGCCAGTTGTTGAGCCGGATCGCGGAAGGAGAAAAGCTGGAATCGATAGGAGTGGACATCGGGGCGGACGGGAATTTCGTGTATTCGTGAGAACGCGAAAAAAGATTATGGCCGCCGATGAACACCGATGAACGCGGATAGAAAACAATATTCTTATCGGCGTTCATCGGCGGCCCAAATTGAAGGAGGGCCGCAACATGCCAGAGCGGTATCTGGAAGAGAATCGTTTCCTATACATCAATTCGAGCCTGGGTGCGGATGAACTGCTGCTTGAGTCTTTCACGGGGGAGGAGGCCATCTCGCACCTGTTTTCGTTCCAGCTCGAGCTGTGGAGCGAAAACGCGGCGATCAAATTCGAGGACATCCTGGGCCAGGGGATCTCCTTCGGGGTAATCGGGCCGTCGGGCTGCGAACCGAGACACATCAACGGCATTGTGACCTCCTTCACACAACTGCCGGGGACCTTTCGTCTCTCCCGCTACCGCGCCACGGTGGCACCCAAGATCTGGGTGCTGACACGGACCGAGAACCTGCGAATCTTCCAGGATAAAGACGTTCCCGATATTCTGAAGAAAGTCTTGCAGGGGTTCGATGTCACGTGGGAGCTGCACAAATCGTATCCCCAGCGGGAGTACTGCGTGCAGTATCGCGAGACGGATTTCAATTTCATCTCGCGCTTGATGGAGGAAGAAGGCATCTTCTATTTCTTCCGCCATACCGCCAGCGGGCACAAGCTGGTGATAGCCGACGACGCCGTGTCGTACCAGGACATCCCCGGCGATGCGAGTCTGATTTACGACGAAGTGGCCGGCGGCACGCGCGAGGAATTGCGCATCACGGGGTGGATGAAGACCCAGGAACTGGGCTCCGGCAAGAACACCTTGCAGGACTACAACTACGGCAAGCCGATGCTCGACATGCTGGTGTCCCAGCCGATCATGGACAGCGTGCAAGTCGGCAAAGTCACGCACAAGCTGAAGGTGGGGGGAAACGACCAGTTCGAGGTTTACGACTACCCCGGCAACTACGGCATCCGATACCAGGCGGTGGGAGACAAATCCACCGGCACCGGTTTAGCCAAGACGGGCATGGAGGAAATGGAACTCGCGCAGTTTTCCATCCGCGGCCAGAGCAACGTGCACTGCCTGATTCCAGGCTATCGTTTTACGGTTACCAGGCACCCCAACGCCGATGGGACCTATGTGCTCGGCTCCGTGACCCATTCCGCGGTGGAAGGCGACTTTCTCTCCGGCGACAGGAAGGTGGAGAGCCACTACAGTAATAACTTCACCTGTTTCCCGGTGGCGTTGCGCTACCACCCGGCGCGCACCACCGCGAAGGCCCATGTTTGGGGCTGCCAGACAGCCGTGGTGGTAGGCCCGGCGGGGGAGGAGATCTACACCGACGACAAAGCGCGCGTGAAAGTGCAGTTTCATTGGGACCGGGAAGGCCACAACGACGCCGCCAGCTCCTGCTGGATTCGCGTGGCCAGCCACTGGGCCGGACAAGGCTGGGGCGCCATCCACCTCCCCAGAATCGGTCAGGAAGTGGTGGTCGATTTTCTGGAAGGCGATCCCGACTGCCCGATTGTCGTGGGGAGCGTATACAACGCCGTCGAGACGCCGCCTTACAGCCTGCCCGACAACAAGACCCAGAGCGGCATCCGGTCGCGCAGCTCGAAGGGGGGCGGCGCCGACAATTACAACGAGATCCGCTTCGAAGACAAGAAGGGCAGCGAAGAGATGCTCATCCACGCGGAAAAAGACCTGACCACCGAAGTGGAGCACGACGAGACGCGCACCGTCGAGCACGACCGCACCACCAACATCCAGAACGATGAGACCGTCACCATCCAGGGCAAGCGCAAGCATTACGTGGTGGGAGAGGAGCAGGTACAGACGGACGGCGATCTGCACCTGACGGCGAGCCAGAACCAGAACGAAAAGGTAGGAATGACCTACAGCCGGCAGGTCGGCATGAATATCTACGACAAGGCCGGCATGAACTATGGGATGGATGCCAGCATGGCGATTCACCTGAAGGCGGGAATGACGACAGTGATCGAGGCTGGGATGGGCCTGACGATCAAGTCGGCGGGTGGATCCATCGACATCAATCCGGTGGGCGTGTTCATCCAGGGGAACATGGTATTTATCAACACGGGCGCGGCCAACGTGCCGGGATGCGGGTCGTCGCCGACCTCGCCCACGTCGCCGGGGCAGAAGGTGCTGGCGCTGGCTCACGCGGCCGGGGCGGCGGCGGCGATGGCGTCGAGCATGGGTCAGCAGGTGGCGCAGCAGGTCAACGCGTCGGCTGCCACGGCCGGCAACCTGGTCGAGAGCGTAGGCCGCCAGGCCCTCGGAGCGGTGTCGTCGGCCGCGCAGCAGGCCTTGAGCGCGGCTGCGCAGATGGGACAGATGGCGCAGGGCGCCGGCAATCAGATCCTGAACCAGATCCAGGGCGCGGTCGGGCAGGGGCAGCAAATGCTGAACAACGCGGTGAATCAGGGGCAGCAGATGCTCAACGCCGGCATCAACGCGGTGCGCACCGGGGTGCAGCAGGCGGTCGAGCAGGCCTCGAGCGAAATCGCGCAGCTCGAGAACCAGGCGGCGCAGATGGCGCAACAGGCCGGGCAGCAGTTGCAGGGCGTCGCCAACCAGGCGCAGCAGATGGCCCAGCAGGCCGCGCAGCAGTTACAGAGCGTCGCCAACCAGGCGCAGCAGATGGCCCAGCAGGCCGTGCAAGCCGGGCAGCAGGCGTTGAACCAGGCGAGCCAGCAGTTGAGCCAGGCGGCCAATCAGGCGCAACAGGCCGTGCAG
>JBAWDI010000916.1:0-2388 GCA_049590695.1 Bryobacteraceae bacterium | reverse complement strand
GGGCTGGGGCGGTCGAAGGCAAGCGCATCCTGCTCATCGACGACGTCATGACTACCGGCTCCACTGCGGCCGCATGTGCCCTGGCCCTCAAGCGGGCGGGCGCGGCCAAGGTCGCGCTGCTGACCGTGGCCCGCGTGGACCGCCGTATGGGAGTAATCCGATGACCGGCGATCGACTGCAAAGACCCGTGCTGGTGCTCAACGCCAGCTATGAGCCCATCAACATCTGCGGCGCGCGCCGCGCCCTGGTGCTGGTGCTGAAAGGCGTGGCGTCGGCCGAGGAGGAATCCCTGAGCGCGGTGCATTCGGCGCGGACGGCGATTCGTCTGCCCTCCGTCATCCGGCTGCTGGAATACCGGCGCATCCCCCATCAGACGCGGGCGCTCTCGCGCAAGAACATTCTGATGCGCGACCGCTACACCTGCCAGTATTGCCATCGCACGCTGCCCTCGGGCGAGCTGACCCTCGATCACGTGGTCCCGCGCTCGCGCGCCGGCGAATCGGCCTGGGAGAACCTGGTGGCCTGCTGCCACGTGTGTAACAACCGCAAAGGCAGCCGCACTCCCGAAGAGGCCGGCATGAGACTGCTGCGGCAACCGCGGCCCTTCAGCCTGCACACCAGCCGTCACCTGATCCGCATGTTGGGCATGAGCGACGCCCAGTGGCGGAAGTACTTGTTCTACTGAGAGGAAGACACCGGTGGCAAGGGGGTGCCCCTTGGACCCGGCGCTACCAGCGGGTTCGGTAGATGCCGCTCGGTGTAATAGCCGGGATGCACGCGCTCCACAATCTGCGCCACCGAGCGATCCAGCACGCGGAAATACGGTTGGGGGTTCAGACCAATCCAGAAGGCCCACACCAATAGCGGCGCGAAGACCGCGATTTCACGCCAGCTCAGGTCCTTCAGCCCCCGGTTCTTCTCCTTCAACTCCCCCAGCATGGTCCGCTGGAACAGCCATATCAGGTAGGCCGCGCCCAGCGCGATCCCCACCACCACCCAGAATGCCCAGTTGAGCGAAACCTGGTAGACGCCGCCCAGGATGGTGATTTCGCCGATGAACCCGTTCAACGGCGGCATCCCCATGGAACTGAGCGCCGCCAGCCCAAACACCACGGTGAATACCGGCATCACCTTCAGCAGCCCGCCGTACTCGGAGATTTCGCGCGTGTGCCGGCGCTCGTAGACGATGCCCACAATCAAGAAGAGCATACCGGTGGAGATGCCGTGGTTGATCTGCTGAATGATGGAGCCCGAGATCCCGGCTGGGTTGAGCGCGAAAATCCCCAGCGTGCAGAAGCCCAAGTGGCTCACCGACGAGTAGGCCACCAGCTTCTTCCAATCCTTCTGCATGAGGCACGCCAGCGCGCCGTAGACGATTCCGATGATGGAAAGAACCGCCATCACGGTGACGATGGTGTGGTCCTTGGCGGCATCCGGCAGCAGCGGCACCGAGAATCGCAGGAATCCGTACGTCCCCATTTTCAGCAGGACGCTGGCCAGAATCACCGACCCCGCCGTGGGCGCCTCCACGTGCGCATCCGGCAGCCAGGTGTGGAACGGGAACATCGGCACCTTCACCGCGAAGCCCGCGAAGAAGGCCCAGAACACCCACCATTGCACGCCGGCGGAGACTTGCGTGCGCATCAGGTCGAAGATATCGAAGCTGTACACCTGGAACTGCATGTAGTGTTGGAAGTATAGCGTCAGGATGCCCAGAAACATCAGCACCGAACCGATGAGCGTATAAATGATGAACTTCATGGCCGCATATACCCTCCGCGGGCCGCCCCAGATGGCGATGATGAAGTACATCGGCACCAGCACGGTTTCCCAGAAGATGAAGAACAGCAGGAAATCGAGCGCCATGAACACGCCCAGCATGGCGGTTTGCAGCAGCAGGAAGAAGCAGTAGTATTCCTTCAGCCGTTCGGTGATGGCGTTCCAGCTTGCGAGGATGGCGATGAAGCCCAGCAGCGTGGTGAGCATCACCAGCAGCAATCCCAGCCCGTCGATGCCGATGTGATAGGTAGCGCCCAGGGTGGGAATCCACGGCGCCTTCTCGACGAACTGAAAGTCTTTCGTGCGGTCGAAGTTGAAGACCAGCGGGAGCGAAACCAGGAAGCCCACGAAAGAGGCCGCGTTGGCAAACCACTTGATGGCGCGCGCATTCGACGAGGGAATGAACAGCAGCAGCAACAGGCCAACCAGGGGCGTGAACAGGACGATCGAGAGGATGTGCTCCATAGACGGCTAGAGAATAGTTTTTCATGTTAACACCTGTACGGAGGCAATAAGGCGGGTGGGGCTACGTCAACGGCGCATTCCTCACTTGAAAGTGATGGTCGAGTCCGAGCTGTACTTTCGATAATCCCGGAACTCCATTTCCAC
>JBAWDI010000915.1:0-2646 GCA_049590695.1 Bryobacteraceae bacterium | reverse complement strand
TGCGGATTCCGAGCGATGCCGATCACGATTCCGAGGTGATGGCGATCACGATTCCGAACTCATGCCGATCACGATTCCGAGGTGATGGCGATCACTGTTCCGACGGGAAGCCGATCAGTTTTCGGTGGTCCTCGGAATGGCGATCGGCATCGTCGGAATCGTTTTCTTAAACCGTCTTCATGAAGTGCGCTGGGCAAACCAGCGGCAGGCTGGTCTCCACTGAGAGGTGGAGGATCCAGGTTGCCGCAAGAAAGGTTGCCCGTGCGCAAGATCAAAGAAGTCCTGAGACTGCAGGCTCTGGGGCTGAGCCAGCGCCAGATCGCACTGAGTTGTTCCGTCGGTCAGGCGACGGTTTCTGAGTATCTGAAAGCCGCCGAGACGGCTGGCTTGAAATGGTCCGATGTCGCCGATTGGGACGACGACCGTTTGTGGCAGGCGATGACCCCGCCCCGAAAAGCATCCCCACCCCGGAAACACTCGCCGGAGCCGGACTACGCCGCTCTCCGCCACGAACTGCAAACCAATAAGTACGTCACCCTGCAGTTGCTCTGGGAGGAGTACTGCAACCAGCACCCGGAGGGATATCGGTATAGCCGGTTCTGCGAGCTATACCGCGGTTGGCTGCGGCGGCAAGAGTTCGTGCTGCGGCAGGAGCACCGCGCCGGCGAGAAGTTATTCGTGGACTACGCCGGCGACACCATTCCCATCTACAACCCGGAGAGCGGCGAGGTCTGGGAAGCGGCGATCTTCGTCGCGGTCCTGGGCGCCAGCAACTACACCTACGCCGAGGCGAGCTTGACACAGGGCTTGGCCGACTGGATCGGCGCCCATATGCGCGCCTTCGAGTTCCTGGGCGGCGTGCCCGAAATCGTCACTCCGGACAATCTCAAATCCGGGGTCACAAAAGCGTGCCGGTATGAACCCGGCATCAATCGCACCTACGAGGAGATGGCCGCGCATTACGGCGTTGCCGTAGTGCCGGCCCGGCCCGCAAAACCTCGGGACAAAGCCAAAGCGGAAGCCGGAGTACAGGTCGTTGAACGGTGGATACTGGCGGCTCTGCGGAAGCGCAAGTTCTTCAGCCTGGCCGAACTCAATCAGGCGATTGCGGAGTTGCTCACGCGGCTCAACGAGCGCCCCTTTCGCAAGCGCGACGGCTGCCGCCGCAGCCTCTTTGAACTGCTCGATAAACCAGGGCTGCGGCCCCTGCCGGAGGAGCGCTATCAATACGGCCACTGGGAAACCCATCGCGTCAACATCGATTACCATGTCGCTTTTGAGGACCACTGGTACAGCGTGCCCTACCAGTTGGTCCAGCAGGAAGTAGAAATACGCGCCACCGCCGCCACGGTGGAAATCTTTCACCGCGGCGCTCGGGTGGCCAGCCATGCCCGCAGCCAGGCGCGCCACCACGCCACCACCGTTACCGAGCATCGCCCCAAGGCGCATCAACGGTATCTGGAATGGACGCCTTCCCGGCTGGTGGATTGGGCCCACAAGATCGGCCCGGCGACTGCCGACCTGTTTGGGAAGATCATGGCCAGTAAGCCCCACCCGGAACAGGGCTACCGGTCCTGTCTCGGCATTTTGCGGCTCGGCAAGCAGTACTCCCCGGCGCGCTTGGAGGCGGCGTCGCACCGCGCGATCACTCTCCAGGCCTGCTCCTACCAGAGCGTGAAATCGATTCTGAAATGCAACTTGGACAGCCTGCCCATCGAAACGGCCGCCCCACCCAAGCCACCGCTGAACCACCCCAACATCCGCGGCTCGGAGTACTTCGACCCGGGCGAACCACCCACCCTGCAGTGAAAGAGGAGACTATGCTGACACAACCTACCATCGAGAAACTATGCGCCATGCGCCTGCGCGGAATGGCCGAGGCCTTCCAACAGCAACAGCAGGACGCCAACATCCACGGCCTGAGCTTCGAAGAGCGGCTCGGCTTACTCATTGACCGCCAGTGGAACTGGCGGCAGAACCGGGCGCTGGAGCGGCGCTTGCGGAACGGCCGGCTGCAAGGTCCGGCCTGCGTGGAAGACATCGATTACCGCACCTCGCGCGGCTTGGACCGCCAACTGGTGCGCTCGCTGACCGCCGAGTCAGCCTGGGTAAGGGAGCACCAGCACCTGTTCCTGATCGGACCGACCGGCATCGGGAAGACCTGGTTGGCTCGCGCGCTGGCGCAGAAAGCTTGCCGCGACGGCTACACGGCGCTGTTTCTGAAAGCCGCGGAACTGTTCCGCGATCTGGGGGTAGCGCGCGCCGACGGCAGTCACACCAAACTTCTGGACCGCCTCGGACGGGTCGACCTGCTGGTGGTGGATGACTGGGCGATGGCGCCGATGAGCGAACCGGAGCGCCGCGACTTCCTGGAGATCTGCGATGCGCGATACCAGGCACGTTCCACGCTGCTGACCAGTCAACTGCCGGTGGCGAGCTGGCACGCGCAGATCGGCGATCCCACCATCGCCGACAGCATCCTCGACCGGCTCGTACACAACGCGCACCGGATCGAACTGCAGGGCGAGTCGATGCGAAAGAAGCGCCGCGCCAAAACCAACGGAGACGCCCCATGAACTCGCACCGTCCCCGGGTTCTCTCCAGTGCCGAGCGGGGCAAGGGGGCTCAAACGCCGCCCCCTCGCCC
>JBAWDI010000914.1:0-6052 GCA_049590695.1 Bryobacteraceae bacterium | reverse complement strand
CGGGGGGACTGCCTCTATGAGCCTGCGGGATCGCGCGCGCGCCACCATCGAAGCCGGTTACCGCGCCTTCCGCATCGATGCCTCCGCCGGCGGACCCATCCCCGACAATGTCTTCAACACGCACGAGCGCGTCCGCCTGGTGGCTCAGGCCTGCAAGGAGGTTCGGGAAGGCGTGGGCCCGAACGGGGACTGGAACATCGACCTGCACCAGAAGTTCGACTATCCGGATGCCCTGCGCTGCTGCAAGCTGATCGAGGAATACGAGCCTTACCTGGTGGAGGACCCGGTTCGCGACGAGCAGTTCCTCCAGGACATTCCGAGATTGCGGCAGATGACCACGTGCCCCCTGGCCGCCGGCGAGGAGTGGGGCCAACGATGGGACTTCAACCGCCTGGTGGAGAACCACGACATCGACTACAACCGCTGCACGCTGCCCAATGTCGGCGGAATCACCGAAATGCTGAAGATCATGGCCCTGTGCGAAACGCACGTGGTAGGAATGGTGCCCCACTTCACCGGGCCCATCTCCACCGCCGCCCTGGTGAATTGCCTCTCCACGTTCCCAGGCCCGGTGCTGTTCGAGTACAACTATGGCGACCGGGCCATCGATTACCTGCCCGAGTGCCTGGATTTCAAGCAGGGTAAGGTCTACACCAACGAACGGCCCGGCCTGGGGGCCACACTCGAAATGAAGCTGCTCAAACCGGCCGGTGAGGTCACGCAGCCCATCCGCGGCCGCTTGTACCAGCGCCCGGACGGCTCGCTCACGCACTGGTAGGGAACAATCCGCGCCCCGGCCGCGTATGCTCATCGGAAGGAGATTCCATGGACATCAGATGTCTGCCGCTGCTGGCCGCGGTATTGTGCTTGGGCGGTTGCATCATCGACACCGCCACCGGGCCCGTGCGGCACGACTCGCGCAGCATCGAGCGGGACGCTTCCGAAAGGGTCCGCGTGGACCTCAGCATGGGCGCCGGCAACCTGACGATCGGCGGTGGAGCGCAGAAGCTGCTGAATGCCGATTTCACCTACAACGTCCCCTCGTGGAAGCCCGAGGTGCGGTACACCGGCACGGGCACGCACGGCGAGCTCACCATCCGCCAGCCGGAGGGCCACGCCCAGATCGGTAACAACAAGTACGAATGGGACCTGGCGTTGAACAACGAGGTTCCCATGGACCTGAGCGTGCATTTCGGCGCGGGGAACGCGCGGCTCGACCTGGGGAGTCTTTCGCTGCGCAGCGTGGATGTCCACATGGGAGTTGGCAAACTGGACATGGATCTCCGCGGGAACCCCAAGCACAACTACGACGTGCAGGTTCACGGCGGCATCGGGGAAGCCACGGTCCGCTTGCCGGCCGGCGTGGGTGTGTACGCCGAAGGCACGGGCGGCATCGGCGAAATCAAGACGCAAGGTCTGCGCCGCGAAGGCGGCCACTGGGTCAACGATGCCTACGAAGACTCCAAGGTGAGAATCCACCTGGACATCCACGGCGGCATCGGCTCCATCCGGCTGATCGCGGATTAGCGTACCCGCATTTGCGGGTATGGCATTCGTTTCGGAGCAGTGTGATATTGAGCTTGACGACTCCCCGGCCAATGTGCCGGTTTGGGCGGTCTATATGACCGCCTTTCGTTTTTTGGGTGCCTTAACGCAAGAGCCACGAACGATCATTTACATAGACGGGTTCAACCTCTACTACGGGGCCCTTAAGGCGCCACGCAAGAATAACTTCACATTGACTGCGCGGGCCATGTGGCGCAGGCACTCCTGCGTGCCGCGTCCCGACTCATCGGGACGCCTGCTGGGCGTGCTCCAAAGCGCGTCCCGAGGAGTCGAGGGTGCCCCCTGGGCCCGGCAGAGTGAGACTCTGCGCCACGCCGGTGGCTGAGAAGTTATTTTTGCGCGGTCCCTAAGTATAGGGCTTGTGGTTCGGTGTGACCCGCTCTTGGCCGCAACCGCTTCAGCTTTTCAGATCCAGGATGAACGTCGGCACCACGCCCGCGGCCGATGAGAAGCCCGCTCTGCGCGTCGAAAGCCAGCTCGAGCAACCCTGCACTTTGCCCAGGTAGGCGTGCGGGTGCACGTCCACCTGCATCTCCCGGAACTCGAGTTGGCCGAAACTCATGAGCGGGAATATCGAACGCACGGGGTCTACACGCTCCTGCGCCACGTACGGCGCACGCATGGCCTGCTTGAGGGCGCGGTCCCATTCGGCGTCTCCCATCTCCCAGCCGTAGTAGGCGTGCAGGTCGCTGTAGTCGTCGTTGGGCTTGAGCGCCAACCGCTCGCGGTTCTTGGCGATGAACTCGGGCAGGTCGATGGTTTGTTCTTCGAAGGTGGTCTTCGACGCGGCTACCAGGCGCGTCCACGGCACGTGCTCGCGGATGGCCTTGCGCTCCGCCGCCGGGAACTTCCCCGTCAGGGTCTCGTCCGTCAGCAGCCCGAACATGGCCTTCTTGTGCGCCAGTTCCGAGCGGAAGCTGTTCACCACGCACACGGCGCGGTCGCGATAGGCCTGCACCAGCGGATGCGTCAGGTCGAAGCGGACCAGAAACTCCTGCACGCCCAGGCGCCGGTACACCAGGTCGATTTCGAAGGGGCCTTTGCGCAGCACGTGGTTCCGGTACTCGAGTTGCTCGGGCGATACGATCTCCACCGCGTAGCCATCCTCGCGGAAGAGATCGCGGAACAATTCGTACTCGCTCTGGCCGGAATGGTAGGCCGGCCGGAACTCCACGATGGCAATATTGGGCTTCTTCGTGCCGCCGAATTGTTTGTAGGATTTCAGCAGCGCTTGCAGCAGGTGCCGCCGGCTGCCGGTGCGCGTGAGCGTATACCTCTTGCGGAATTCCTTCATCGGGCCGGCGTCGTAGAACAGGTCGGCCAGCGCGTCCGCATAACCCGCGCCGGTGGGAGAATCCGCATTGTATTGCACGAACCGCAAGTGACCGTTGGATAGGTGCGTATCCAGCCGCGCGGCCACTTCCAGCGCCTGGTAGCCGGGATCGATGGCCGCCAGCATCTTCTCCGCCGGCAGCAGTTCCAGGCGCGCCAGCAGCACCGGGTTGCTCAACACCATCTGTTCCATGCGGTCGATGGCGCAGATCAGCGCCTCGCCGGTTTTCACCAGCGAGTCGTACTGGCGCCGGGAAATGAAGTTCGGCCGCAGAAACGGACACACCAGCCGTCCGCCCGCCGAGAGCCGGCCGCTCTCCATGCGCTCGTACAGCGCCTCCACCCACGCGAGGTCGCGGAAGGGGCCGCTCTCCAACAGTTTGTTATACCTAGCGACTGCGTCGTCCAACAGGGACATTAGCTGACTTGAAAATCCGTTCTAATCTGAGTATCCCACAGAAGCGCGCAAAACGATAGGATTTAGCGGGGGATTTGGAAAAATAACCGATTTATTATCAGAGGATTACAGTATTTATAACGTTATTTTGCGAGGGCCTGAAAAACCCCTTCTGGGCCTTACTGACCGTGTTTTGAGGCAATCGAAGCGGTGTTACTGGGGCGTTTATTTCTGGTTCGTCTCTTTGGCCAGCCGGACTCGGGCGCTTTCCAGCTTCTTGCCCACGCTGGCGATTTCTTCCGGGTCGCTGTCGGACTGCGAGCCGGCCTGGAACTCCTTCAGGGACGCCTGCCACTGCGTAATGGCGTCCTTCGTCTTGCCCAGCTTGAAGTACACATCGCCCAGGTGATCGTGCACCGTGGGGTCCTGGCCGATGTGGTCGAGCGCTTGCAGCAACTGCCCTTCCGCCTCGTTGAGTTTCCCCTGGCGGTAGTACACCCAGCCGAGGCTGTCGAGGTAGGCGCCGTTCTGCGGGTCCAGATCCACTGCCTTCTTGATGAGCTGGTACGCCTCATCCAACCGGACGTCGCGGTCCGCCAGCATGTAGCCCAGGTAGTTCATGGCGCCGGCGTTATCCGAGTCCAATTCCAACACCTTGCGGAACTCCGCTTCGGCGGCGTCGTATTTCTTCATGCGCTCGTACATGGCGCCCCGCATGAAGTGAACGCTCGCCTTGTCGTCGTCCGACATCGAGAGTTTCTCGGCTTGGTCCAAAAGCGGAGCCATGTCGGCCCAACGCTTGCCCTTCTCGTAGATCTGCGCCAGCTCGAGTTGCGTGTCGCGGTCGTCGGGACCCTTCATGAGGCCGCGAACCTCGGCGGCGGCTTCGTCGATCTTGCCTTGGTCCGCCACCACGGACGCGTGCGTCAACTGCACCATGCGCTCGCCGGGATACTTCTTCAGCGCCGCATCCGCTTCCTTGCGCGCGCTTTCCAGGTCTTTCGCCGCCCGATAGGTCTCGACGATCTGCACGGCCGCGCGCGGCGCGCTTTGCGCCTCCAGCGGGGCGATCTGCCGGAAAGCTTCGATGGCCTGCGGGTATTGGCCCGCGTCGCGGTAGAAAACGCCCAGCCGGTCGAGCAGGGTGGCGCGGTTGGCGGCATCGGCGGCCGAGTAGGTTTTGCGCGCGGTCTCGTCCAGCAGGCCTTTCAGCAACGCGATCGCTTCGTTGGACTTGCCCTCGGTTTCCAGCAGGTTGATCTCGTCGATGCGCACATCCAGGCTCTCCGGATCGAGCGATTTGGCTTTGTCGAGCGACTCGCGCGCCTTCGCGAAATCGCGCTGGACGCGGTAAATCTCGCTGATGCGCAGGGGCGGCATGGGATTTTGCGGATCGTCGGCCGCAAGCTGCTGGTAGAGGTGGAGGGCTTCATCCAGCCGATTGCAGCGAAACAAGTCGTCCGCCAGCTCGGCTATCAGGCGCGTATCGTCGGGTGCCAGCGCCACGGCCCGTTGCAGCGCTTCGGCGGCGCTCTTGTAATCCCGAAGGTCCTCGTACGACCGGGCTAGAAGGGCCAGCGTACGCTCGCTGGGGTTCTTGTCGGTAACGGCCTTCAATTTCTCGATGGCGCGCCCGGTGTCCCCCACGTCGGAGTACAACAGCGCGAGGCCAGTGAGCGCGTCTTCGTTGCCGGGGTCGGCCTTGATGGCCTCGTTGTACGCCTTCTCCGCCTCCACCGAGTTGTGGTCCACGCGATACAGCCGCCCCAGGACGACCCAGCTCTCCACATCCTTGGCATCCTTCGCCGTCACCTTCTGGTACTGCTCGATGGCCAGCTTCAGGTAGTCCTCGTCGACCTTGCCCGCCTGGCTGTCACCGGCCATCTGGGTGTAGATGCGGCCCAACATGCGGCGCGCGTCCAGGTTGTCGGGGTTCTGCTTCAGCAGATCCTCGGCCTGGGAGACGGCGTCGCGCAGACGGTTGGTCTGGATGTAGAGGTCCGTCAGCTCATCGAAGATGATGCCGGCCGAGGGGTCCAGCTTCAACGCCTCCTGGTAGTGTTGAATCGCCTTGGTAACGTAGTCGGTCCGGTTCGTATAGGCCCCTGCCAGTTCCGCGTACAGCCGGCCCATGGCAAAGTTGTAGTATGCTCCGGCTTGGTTGTTGTCCGGCGCATTGGTGGTTTCGGCGGGCGCCTGCGCGAAGCACAAGCCACCCATCGAAACAACCAGGAGAAGCGCTTTGGCTGAACGAATCATGCGGTGTTTACTTTCTTTCGACCGGTTTGGAAGCCCCTGCCCTCGTCGAAGATGCCTTTATCATTGTATAACGAGATGGATCGCCCTGTAGTTTCTGATGCGCCCGAGCGCCCGCTGGTTGCAGTGGCCGGCCCCACCGGCTCCGGAAAGAGCGGCCTGGCGCTGGCCATTGCCGAAGCGTTCCACGGCGAGGTGGTCAACTGCGATTCGCTCCAGGTCTACCGGCACTTCGATATCGGAACCGCCAAGCTGCCGCCCGAAGAGCGGCGCGGCATTCCGCACCACCTCATCGACATCGTGAATCCCGACCAGCTCTTCACCGCCGGTGAGTATGCGCGGCTGGCGCGCGAGGCCATCGCCGGCATTTCAGCGCGCGGCCGCCTCCCCATAATCGCCGGAGGTACCGGCTTCTACCTCCGCGCTCTTCTGGATGGCCTGTTCGAAGGCCCTGCGCGCGACCAGGCGCTGCGCGGCCGCCTGGCCGCCAGGGAGCTGCGG
>JBAWDI010000913.1:0-1972 GCA_049590695.1 Bryobacteraceae bacterium | reverse complement strand
TTCAGCGCAAACGGGGCCGCAGAAAGGCGGGGATGTCCCGCGATCCCTGCGTGACGGCCACAGTTTCAACAGGCCGGTGTTCGGCGCGATAGATGATCCGGTAGGAGCCAACCGGCCAGAACAGCACTGGATAATCGGTAAGGTCTTCGCGTTTATGGCCTATGCCCGGCGTGCGCGCAAGGGCCTCGAATGCATCAAACAGTCTTTCTAGCCAGCGGTCGGCCGCGCCGATGTTGTCGGCGGCGATGTATTCCCAGATTTCATCCAGGTCGAGATCGGCAGCAACGCTGAGAACATAGCCCGTTGTGGGTATCACTTCCGGCGTTCTTGTGATTTTCGCCGGAGCTTTGCGCGAGACTCTGCCGGATCGACCTTCTCGCCGCGGTCCAGCGAAGCCAACCGCCGCCCCAGTTCTCGATTGAATTCTGTCAACTGCCTGGCGCGGGCCTGGTCGTGCTCTTCGAGAAGCCGCAGGGCCTCCCTGACCACTTCGCTGGCTGAATTGTAGCGGCCGGAGTCGACCTTTGTGCTGACGAATTGTTCCAGCTCGGGCGTGAGCGAGACATTCATGGCGATCCCCCCTGTTTCAGCCTTTACCCTAGCCCAAATATCGAACCTTGTCAATCTTTGGTATTCTCCCCGGCCCGCATGATCGCCAGCGAGCGGCGTGAGCTATTGTAGAAGCATGACTGGTCTACTTGAGAGAGCACTCCGGCGCGTTGAGTCCCTCTCGCAAGAGGAACAGGACGCGATCGCGTCCCAGATCATGGAAACTCTGGACGACGAGGAAGCGTGGGCGCGCAGCTTCCGCGATAGGCCGGCGTTGTTGCGGTCCTTGGCCCGCGAGGCTCTTGAGGAACACCGGCGGGGTGAGACGCGCCCGCTGGACGAACTGATGGGATGAAGTCGTTCACGTCGCGACGCTTTCGCCCAGCGAAAGCGGCATCAACGGCCGGAGGGTTCGGCGTGTGATGGCTTTTACCGGGCCATCCCGGTAGCCTGCAGCCGCCAGACGGATCTAGAATGGCAAACAGGGTGAAGTCAGTCCAGGCTCCAAGGAGACAGAAAAGAGATGCAGCCCTCAGACAAGACAGACCAGTTGCAAATGGCAGCGAACTTCATGGTCATTCGCAAAATACTGCGCTGGCGCGGTGTAGTCAGTGTCGTTTGGGGCGCTATCGGGGTGGCGGGGGGCGTTTATGCAATTCATGGACATCCACTCAACGCCATTCTCGTCTTGCTTGCTACGGCTTTGACTGTTGAAGGCATCTGGGTTCTCGCGGCACCAAGACCCGCCGGGATCATCGCAGACGGCGGCGCCCAGGTAGTGGTGGGAGTTTGGAACATCCTTGTTTTTGCTTTGGTTCCTTACGCCTTCATCGGGGTTGGGGGCCTATCAATGCCTGCACCCCCTGCGCTTGGTCCGCTGCAAGTTCTGTGGGGCATCTTGACACTGGTTCGCTTTCGGTTCTTCTCACGACTCGCGGTGGCAGAGCCGTCCAAGGACGAGCTACGACAGATCAAGGCACTAGTCAAAGACATCGTTTATGCCGACCCGAGGAAAGCGAGCGACGTCGTTGAATTCGAGGCAGGGACTCTCACGAGGAAGGCGAAGGACTGGAAGGGGAGATTGGCTGGCGAGACAGCAACCTTTGTCGAGGGCTGGGGAAGCGACATCGTCTTCGCCAAGAAGTCGGACGTAAACTTCGTCAACGAGGGTACGATACTGTTTGGGACAAGAGTAGAAGCATTGTTCCAGATGCGAGATCGTTCAGTCAAGGGTTCGATCACGCCCGAACTTCTCAAACGATACGAAAGCTGGAAGTCGACCGAAAGATAGCCTACTTCACCGCCACCGTCACCTCGCCCGCCTTCAGCCCGCTCGCCGTCGCCCGAACCGTGATCTTCCCCGCCGCCGCGCCGGCCCGCACGATGGCGAGCACCCTGCCCTGCCATGCCTTCCGATGGCCCG
>JBAWDI010000912.1:0-4975 GCA_049590695.1 Bryobacteraceae bacterium | reverse complement strand
GGTGGAAGGCGACCGCGACCGCGCCAGCGGCGGCACCGGGCTGGGCCTCGCGATCGCGCGCCGCGCCATGGAGCTGCACAGGGGCAGTATTCGCGCCAGAAACGCGCGGCCGGGATTGGAGGTGGAGATGGAGCTGCCGGTGGCATAGGTGCTCTCTCTCACCCATCTTGCGAAACCGGCATGTCATAATTAGCGTCAGGAGAGATATGTCGAATCGAATCATCGCGCGCGCGCTGTACTGCGCCCTGTTCTCATTAGTTCCGGGAGCCTTTCCCAGCTTTGCGCAGTTTGTGCCCAACCGCTACACGCTGCTACTGGAAGATGCCCCGGTTTCTTCCCGCTTTGTAAGCCGGGAGGCCATGCGGAGTTCGCCGGCCATCGCGTACCGGCAACAGATCGAGGCAAAACAGCGGACAGTTCTCGCGGATCTGGCATCGCGCAATATCCCGGTCACCGGTTCCGACACCACCCTGGTGAATGCGATTTTTGTGATCGCTCCGGCCAGCCGGCTGGACGAATTGAAGAGCATCCCGGGAGTGGCGGCGGTGAGGCCCATGCGCCGCTTCAAGCCGTCATTGAACCGCGCCACGCAACTGATGAATGCGCCGCTGGCGTGGAATGCGCTGGGCGGCGTTGCCAATGCCGGCGCGGGAATCAAAATCGGGCTTCTGGATTCCGGCATTGACCAGACGCATCCGGCTTTTCAGGATTCGACGCTGACCATGCCGGCGGGTTTTCCGATTTGCAGCGGCAGCGCCGACGCCTGCAACTACACCAGCAAAAAGGTGATTGTGGCGCGCAGTTACGTGCGCCAGCTTGCGGGCTTTTCTTCCAAGGACCCGGTGAATCTTCCCGACGACACCTCGGTCGCGCCGTCACCCGCCTACTCGACGCCGGACGATTACTCGCCGCGCGATCACCTGGGCCATGGCACGGCCACGGCATCCTCCGCCGCGGCGAACACCAACAGCGGCACGGTGACGTTCACCGGCATGGCGCCCAAAGCCTGGCTGGGTAACTACAAGCTCTCCGGGTCTCCCGGCGTCAACGATGGCCCTACCGACGATGTCATGATCCTGGCGGTTCGGGACGCATTGAAGGACGGCATGGATATCGTGAGCCTGTCTTGGGGATCGCAAGCGCTCACCGGCGCGCTGGACACCGGCGCGGTCTGCGGGAACCCAGCCGGTGTGCCTTGCGATCCGGTGGCGGCGGCGTATGAGGCGGCGGCAAAAGCCGGACTGGTGATCGCCGTGGCCGCCGGAAACTACGGGGAGGATGCGTACAATTATTACAATGGGTACTATCCCTATTACAACTCCATTTCCTCCCCGGCCACCGCGCCATCGGTGATCGGCGTCGGCGCGAGCACAAATTCCCACCTCCTCACACCGGGCGTGAGCGTGAACGCGGCGAACGCCCCGGCCAGCCTGAAAGGGATCGCGGCGCAGATCAGCGATGCGTACTTCTACCCCTCGGCCTATGGCGCCAATCAGGCTCCGTTAATCGACGTCACGCAACTGGGCAACAACGGGCTGGCCTGCACCGCGCTTCCAGCGAACTCGTTGAACGGGGCCTACGCTCTGATCGAACGCGGCACGTGCAATTTTTCCGTGAAAGCCAGCTATGCGCAACTGGCCGGCGCGGTGGGCGTGATCTTCTACATGGCGGACTCGTCCGCCCCCCCGCTCTTCACTGTGGGGCAATTCACCGGGCCGGTGGTCATGATCTCGAATAGCGCCGGCGTGGCTCTCAAGAGCTACATCGACGCGAACCCGGGCCAGGTGGTCACCATCGATACCGCCGGGACGGAAACGGATGTGGCCACATACGTCGCGGAGTTCGGGCTTTCCCCCGCCGGGGCCAACCAACTCGCCAGCTTCTCCTCGTTCGGCCCGACCCCGGATGGCGCCATCAAGCCCGACCTGTTGGCCACCGGCGGATTTGACTCCAGCCTCGCGTATTCGTACGGTCTTTATTTTGCTGCTCAGAACTACGATCCAAACGGCGTACTTTACAGCACGAACCGGTATGCCGCGGGGGATGGCACGAGCTTCGCGACGCCCATCGTGGCGGGGGCGGCGGCGTTGGTGAAGCAGGCCCATCCCAACTACACGTCCGGGCAGATCAAGTCGGCCCTGGCGAATTACGCCGCGCAGGACACCACCACCGACGACTTTGGCGACCCTATGAACGTCCTGGGGTTAGGGGCGGGCAGGCTGGATGCCGGCGCCGCGATCAATGCCGCCGTCACGGCCGAGCCGGCTACGGTTTCCTTCGGCATCGTGAAATCGGGGGTGTTGCCCATCACCAGGCCAATCACCATCACAAATAAAGGGACCACGGCGGTGACTCTGGCGGTTGCCGCGGTGCAGGCCAGCCCGGCCACCAGCACGGCGACGGTGGGGGTGGATAAAACGAGCCTCAGCCTGGGACCGGCGGGCTCCAGTACCGCTGCCGCCACGTTGAACGTGAGCCTGTCGGGCTCCGTGCCCGGCGCAGGCGCTTACTCGGGAGCGGTTACGCTCACGGGATCGGGCGTTACCGTGCGGCTCCCGTACCTGTTTCTGGTCGGGAGCGGCGTGACCACCAACGTCGTTCCGATTATGGGTTCTCTCCAGGGCACGCCCGGCGAGGATGGCGGCCCCATTGGGATTCAGTTGACCGATGCTAACGGCGTTCCGGTCACTGGCGCCGCGGTAACGTTCTCGGTGCTTCCCAGCGGCGGCGTGACTTTCCAAAGCGTTGCGGGTGAGCCGGCCTGCTCGCCCAACAACTCGACCACCTCCACGGTTTGCGCCACCGACAACTATGGCATGGCCTACGCCGAGGTGATCCTGGGTTCGAATCCGGGCGTGCCGACGGTGACGGGCGCGGCGGCGGGCGTGGCAATCGCGTTCGATGCGTACATTCTGGCGCAGCCGTCGATCAACGCGGGCGGAGTTGCGAATGCGGCGAGCGGCCAGGCAACGGTGGCTCCCGGATCGTACGTTTCAATCTACGGCTCGAATATGGTGGAGGCCGACCTGCTGAGCAACGCCACCGGGGATGGCGCATCCTGGCTGCCTCTTCCGATGATGATCGACGGCGTGAACGTGAGCTTCGACGTGCCTTCGGCGGGCATCAGCGTGCCGGGGAACCTGATCTTCGTGAGTCCGGGCCAGATCAATGTGCAGGTGCCCTGGGAGTTGCAAGGCCAGTCGTCGGCGCAGGTCAAGGTGACCATGGATGAAGAGTATGGATATCCCCTGTTCGGCAACGTGGTCACGGTGCCGCTGGCGGCCTACGCTCCGGCGTTCTATGTGGGAGCGGGCACCATCGCGGCGCAAGATGCCATCACCGGCGCCCAGATTCTGGCGAGCAACCCGGCCCACAGTGGGGAGATTCTGTCGCTCTATGCCAATGGGCTGGGTCCGGTGACGAACGCGCCCGCGAGCGGCGCTCCGGCGGTAGCCATTCCGTTGTCGCAAACCACGGGTGCGCTGCCCGTGGTGACCATCGGCGGGCAGCAGGCCCAGGTGTTGTTCAGCGGGCTGGCGCCGGGCTACCCGGGGCTGTACCAGATCAACGCGACGGTGCCGGCCGGCCTCACCGGCAACCAGAATGTTACTATCTCCATCGGAGGGCAGACGTCGCCGGCCGTGGTGCTCCCCGTCAAATAGCCGGGGCCACCTGATATACTCGTCGTTCCCGATATGGCGAACCCGAAATACGCGGTTTCCGATAAGCCGGCGCCGGTGGCGGAACTGGTGGATACGCTGAGCGACGGCACCAAGGTCAAGCGGCGCATCCCGCGCATGAGAGCGTGCTCCGAGAAGGATGCCAAGGGCAAGCTGTGCGCGGGGCATTTGAAGCGGTGGTACTTCTTCGGCGAGGAAGTGAAGCGGAAATTCGGGGAGGATGCCGAGATCTACCGCTGCGAGCACTGCCAGACGCTGTATTTGCCGAATGCGGAAGAGAAGGCAAGGACGGGGACGCTGAGCTATTAGGGGCGCCGGCGGCTGGGAAGAGGCGGGTTACAAACCCGCCGCAGGTTAAAAACCTGCCCCACAGAAGCAGGGACAAAGAAAAACCGCATCGGTTCCGCCCCCAGACTTTCGGGACTGAATCCGATGCGGCTCGCCCAGGTTGGGCTGAGGATCGAGCGTCGGGCTATCTGGCTAGCGTTTCAGCCGGTCCATTCCTGGTCAGGTCCGCGTCCTAATTTTCCTTACCAGAAACGCCAGACAACTACCGCTACTGGTGATCCCCGGAGAGATCGTTTGAAACCGTTCCTACAAAAAACCCCTCTGCGGCAACCGCCAAGGGAAGAACAGTGAGCTAAAACTCTTGCAAACATCGGCTCCCGCAAGCACGCTGTCTGTTCGGCCCACCCTTCTTCCGCCTGCCTGTTGCAGCAGAGGGCAGGTTTGAAAGGTTACTTCACCAATTCACAACCATAAATAGCAATCGGATATCCACGTGTCAATCTCTTTAACCCTTTTAAATCAAATAATTCATGGGACGGGGCGGGGCGGGGGTGGGGACTGGCGGGCACGGCGGTGTGTCGCTATGACACAATCGGGGGTGATGAGGAGAATCCCCGCGGCCGTTGCCGGGATGCTGCTGGCCCTGGGCTGGCCCGCCGCCCCGCAAGCCGACGAACCGGTCACGGTCTCGACCGATCATCCGCGGCTATTTCTCCGGCCAGCGCGGCTGCGCCTGCTCAAACGCGAGCGCGAGCGGGCTTCCGCGCGCTGGCAGCAGTTCAACGCTCTATTGGCCGGCAACGCTCCCATGCCGGAGCCCGGCTTCGCGCGGGCGCTTGAGTATCAGATCTCGGGCGATGCCGCAGCGGGGCGGCAGGCGGTGGCCTGGGCGCTCGGTCCCGGTGAAGACTTGCGGCAACTGGCGCTGGTTTTCGACTGGTGCCACGACCTGCTCAGCGAGGCGCAGCGGGGCGCGCTCGCGGCTCGCATCCAGACGGGCATGGCGG